>JAZQBI010000111.1:0-9385 GCA_045545635.1 Clostridia bacterium
TGATAACAACAAATTTTATATCTGTGAGCATTGCGGAAATTTAATCGGTATGATTCACGATGCAGGAGTGCCTATGATGTGCTGCGGTCAGAAAATGACAAAGCTTGAGCCGGGTACAGTTGAAGCAAGCCACGAAAAACATATTCCGGTAGTAAGTGTTGACAACAATACTGTAACCGTTACAATCGGTTCCGTTGAGCATCCTATGACAGAAGAACATCACATCGTTTGGGTATATCTCCAGACCGACAGAGGAGGTCAGCGTAAATGCCTTGAAATCGGAAAGGATCCTGTTGTAACCTTTGCTCTTTCTGATGAAAAACCTGTTGCAGCTTATGCTTACTGCAATCTCCACGGCTTATGGAAAGCTGATATCTAATTATACCACAATTCCATCTACGACACAATAGTTTGAGCCTCCGAGGAGTATTTTCTTGGAGGCTCATTTTATTCGTATATACTGTCAACTATATACTCCCAATTATCAAAAAATATTTCTACAAACTGTAGCTTATGTAAGATGTATTAAACTATTTTACTTTATTATACTTGAATTTTGATGTATAATGGTTTTAGTGATCGAGTTGCAGGATCCTGCGAGGACTGCAACCAAAGGAGTTCCTGAGGGGACTCCTTTACTTATATGCGGCTATGTGTTTATAGATTAAATTTTCTCTTTACTTTAATCTCGAACAAATTTGTTCCGCACACTTTATACCGTCTACCCCTGCCGACATTATTCCTCCTGCATAGCCTGCTCCCTCACCTATGGGATACACGCCCTCCACAGATGACATCATGTTCTCGCCTCTTACAATACGAAGAGGTGCACTGGAACGGGTTTCCACACCCGTGAGGACAGCATCATCCATAAGAAATCCTCTTGTCTTCTTATCCAATTCCACAAGAGCATCCCTGAGGGAACTCGCTACAAAATCAGGGAGAACCTCCCAAAGGTTCGTATATCTCACATCCGGCTTGTAGCTTGGTGTTACACTTCCCTTTTCTACTGTAGCAACTCCATTTATAAAATCGGAAACCCTCTGACAAGGAGCAACATATCCTCCGCCGCCGGCAATATATGCCGCTTCCTCCAGCTTGCGTTGAAATGCCACACCGCCAAGGGGACTTTCGCCCTCAATATCCTCAGGGTATACGGACACAAGCAGTGCACTGTTGGAGTTTTCCATATCACGGGCAAAATAGCTCATTCCGTTGGTAACTACTCTGCCCTCCTCGGAGGAAGCACAGACAACCTCACCGCCGGGACACATACAAAAGGTGTACACACCCCTCCCGCCCGGATGACAGCTAAGCTTGTAGTCTGCCGCAGGGAGGGTATCTGCAAGGGATTCATCCTTGTACATAAGCATATCTATATACCGTCTTGGGTGTTCTATGCGGACTCCAACGGAAAACGGCTTTTTTATCATATCAAAGCCTTTGTTATGCAGAAGCTCATAGGTATCTCTGGAGGAGTGACCAAGGGCAAGAACAAGGGTGTCACATTCGATTTTTCTTTTATCCCCCGTTATTGTGTCCGTAATTTCTATTTTCTTAACCCTGCCCTTTTGTATGTCAATATCAGTAAAGCAAGAGTCAAAGTGCATTTCGCCCCCAAGTGAGAGTATCTCCTCACGGATATTCTTAACAACGGTTTTTAGGTAATCCGTGCCGATGTGAGGCTTGGCAAGATATGTTATTTCCTCGGGTGCTCCCTTGAATGCAAATTCCTTAAGAACAAAATCTATGCGTTTGTCATTTACGCCGCAGGTAAGCTTGCCATCGGAAAAGGTTCCTGCGCCGCCCTCGCCAAACTGGATGTTGGAATTGATATTGAGAACTCCCTTTTTGCGAAGAAGCTCCACATCTTCACAACGTTTATTAACTTCGCCGCCCCGTTCAAACACCACAGGTCTGAGTCCTGCACGGGCAAGCATAAGTGCACAAAAAAGCCCGCCAGGTCCGCTTCCTATTACAACGGGCCGTGACTCCGAGCTTACTTTGCTGTATGGAAAGATGTACGGAGCATCAGTATGCTCACATACATCCTTTATATTCTTTTTTAATACTTTTGATTCGTTCAGGACAGATACCAGTGTGCTGCAAACCCAGCATACAGAGCCTCGTCTTCGTGCATCAAGAGATTTTTTAACAAGAATACACTCTGTAATATCGGATTTACCGATACCAAGTCGTTTGCAAACCAGATCTTCAATAGTATCCTTTGTATCCACGAAAAGCTTGAGATTGGAAACTTTAAGCATAAATCCTCCGTGTTTATACCATAGTGAGTACTACCTGATTGTACAGGAAGAATGTCATACCGATAACTTCCATTACAATAATCTGAAATACAAGAGCATAGCGTTTTTTATGTTTGAAAAAAAGAACAAGATTCAATATAAAAAATGGCAGTGTGCTTATAAGTCCTCCAAGAAGCATAGCGAAAAATGCCGCCAAAAAAGTAGGCAAAGGGCTAAGGGACATAAAATTAAAAAGTATTATTTCTCCCGCATATCCAATAAAACACGTGAGAATGGTGAGCACAAATACATACCAACGATGCACATATTCCTGCAAAAGTGTTCTTTTTGGCTTTTCTTTTCTTGTCCTGTGCTGTCTGTCAACTATATTTTGAGTATCCATATGCATCCTCCTTAAGTATACGAATCCGTTTGGAGTGTGTTTTCACACCGCAAAATTGTTAATTTAAGAATGAAAAACGCCCCGCAAAATAAAGATGCGGGGCACGAATTTCAAAAAAGCTATTATTTGTTAACAGCATCCTTCAAAGCTCTGCCTGCCTTGAATGCAGGAACAGTAGAAGCTGCGATGTCGATAACGGCACCTGTCTGAGGGTTCTTACCCTTTCTTGCAGCACGCTTCTTAGTTTCGAATGTACCGAAACCAACTAAAGCAATCTTGTCGTCTTTTGCTAATGCTTCTGTAACAGCATCAACAAATGCATTGAGTGCCTTTTCTGCGTCTACTTTCTTTAAGCCGGCCTTTTCAGCCATGATAGCTACTAATTCGCTCTTTTTCATTTTACCTACTACCTCCTAAGTAAATTTGGTACATACACATTATATCAAATCATGGGATTATATGCAATAGTTATAATAAACAAATTTTTTCGCACAAAACCCTCAAATTACTCCCTTTTTTTGGTGGTAATGCCAAGAAATACAGGGTTTTGGGGATTTGGCTCACAGTGCAGTGTTTTCGGCATTTTTAACCTATAATCTGATCTACGGTCATCAGAGTATAGTCAATGTAGAGTTTACCTACAGTGGGCTGGTTGGAGGAAATATCACACCAGAAGCTTTCTCCCGACAAGAGAGCTCTGTCGGCTACTCCCGAGCCCAATGCTATAACATCAGAGAGCTTCATTCCCTCGGGTGCATTATTGACACTGAATTTAACTCTGAATGTTACAGACATATCTTCATATCTCAGAGCAAGTGACGGATAATAGTCAATATACACCTCTGCTCCCTTTTCGTAGGCTGCAGCACAAAAATACATAAACATTGTTGAATATATGTTTGCAGCCATTGCACCATGAGAAGCAAATTCCTTGGGACTTAAGTTTACAGCTTTATCGGAAGTGTAGGGCTTTTCATACACAAAATTTGGAACAGAATTTGCCACAAGACCATATTCTGATGCCTCGGCAGGATAAGATGCGGCATCAATGCGTGGATATATCGGTATATATCCGGCGTTGTATCCGCAATGATATGCTGTTTCAGTTCCGAGTGATAGTGCATACTGCATAAGTATGCATGCAAGTTCTTTCTTTGTTATGATATTTTTAGGCTTAATGTTTTCATCTGCGTAGAGCGATATACCAAACTGATATGCATAGAACATTCTCTTTGCAAATTCGGAATTGTTGTCCTTAATCACAACTCCCGGATGTACAGTTGTACCAATGCTGTCAATAAAGTTATACTGGGGTTTACTGTTCATAGCAGCAAGAGAGAGCATGGCAATTGCATCTTCCGTAGTCACATATTTATCCGCATTTTCCTTGGTTGAGCCATAATTCTTTTCGTCAAGAGCATATCTGCATGCGATATCCCAATGTACAGCATATCTGCCTTCATACTTTGCATCATAACTATACTGTATAGCAGGAGTACGATACTTATACTCCAGTCTCATAGCAGCAGTGGCAAGCTCTTCATAGGTTATGTTGCCGTTTTCTTCGTATGGTGTATCAAAAAGGCAGGAACCTTCATACATATTTTTGTAAACTTCCGATTCAAAATTGTCTATAAAGTTATTTCTCGCATCGGGCTTAAGCTCCTTGGCTCTTACAATAAGTACTGCCGCTTCAGCTCTTGTCAAAGTATCGTCAAGACGGAGATTGAGCTTGTCCGCACCTATCATAAGACCTGTATTGTAAACCCAAGCTACAGCATTTATATTGTTACCCTGACTTGAAATATAGTACGGAGCAATCTCCTGTGCACCGTTTGCATAACGCTTGTAGAGCAGGTTTGCAACCTCTCCTCTTGTTATTGTTGCACTTGGGTTAAATTTACCGTTTTCATCACCTTCGAGCTCCGAATACATTATGTAATCATATGCCCAGTGAGTTACGGGAACATCGGCAAAATTCTTTTCAAACTTTTTTGTGGATTTGCCAAGCATCTTTACAAATTCCGCACGGCTAACAACGCCGGTGGGATTAAAGCTGCCGTCAGGCATACCGTTGACCGTACCTGAATTAACAAGCTTTTCCACCGAGGCATATGCCCAGTGTGTCTCTGCCATATCGGGGAAAGCCGCATATGCTCCCACAGGCAGCAGTGCAAGCATAAGAACTGCACTTACTAACAAAGAAATAACTTTTTTCATTTTTTTCTTCCTCTCTTTATTTATATAAAAAATCTTTTACGGTTTTTGGCGCATCGGGGGATATATTGCACCCCAGAACACACAGTTCATTTGCACTTATAAAAGCGGAAACTGTGGAAAGAATCACATTCATAAGTTCATCGGACACAGGATGGGTTATTGCCTCAAAAATCCTTCGTATGCTCTCCAAAGCAGACAGTGTGCGTATGGTGTTTGCCTCACTTCGTTCCAGAAATACCAGGGATTTCAGCGGTGCGGACTTATTGACATTGATACCGCTTGTCCCTGCCCATGGAGTGCCATATATGTACCATACCCCGTCCTTGCATCTGAGTGCAGGTCCGTCATCGTTGAGGATTTCCGTTCCGGGATAAACTTCCTGCCACAGTGCCGTATGGGTGGATTTTCCTGTGCCGGAAAGTGCCGAAAAGGCTATGCCGTATCCCTCATGAATTATGGATGATGCATGTACAATGAAACCGCCCTCAAATAGCAGTACCAGTCTGAACAGATACTCTACCACATTGGAAAGGAAATATTCCGTATCCGTGCCGTAGAGCTTATTTACATCACGCATAAGCACATTGCCGGATTTTGTTTTGTTGTCATAATCGAGCCTTGCACACACAAAGCCCTCGTCCGGATCTCTGAAGCATACCGTGTATCTGCCCTCGGTGTCCGAGTACCATTCGTTAGCTTCACGGCTCGTCAATTTTCCCTCTTGGGGTGTGTCTATGATATCCTCTGTAAGATGGCAGACAGCACTGACAAATTCGGTTGGTGTGTCCGATGTGATGTATGGCTCAAAAATTTCGTCAAGATAGCTATCCGGATATGAATCCACAAAAAAGTATATATCTGCAATCTTAAGCTTGTATGTAACTCTGTCTTTCATAAAACATTCCTTTCACTAAATGAACGATTGTGTTTATTATACCATACACATTCAAAATAGTCAATTTATATATTCTGTATATCAACAAGAAAAACAAATCAAAGGAACACAAAACAAAAAGGATTGACCGTCGTCAATCCTTTTTGCCTCTCAGATATTAAATTGAATTTAACTGCTTTGAAAAATTCAGTTTAAGCGTTAGGAGTAGAATCCTTTCTGTAAATGCTGATGTTTTTGAATCTTGCAGTATTAACAAGATTACCCTGCTCCATTCCTTTAAAATTGAAAGGAAGAGCTGAAAGGGATTCTTTAACAGATAATTCTACAACCTGAACAGCGGGTTTTGTATACTTTTTCATCGTTATCTCCTCCCCTTCTATTATTCTGCATATGCTGCAATTGTAGCAGCATTAAGTTCAGCTTCAGTCACATTTTCAAGAACGATAACAAAGTTGCCGTCCTGGTCACAACCCTGTGCCTTAAGCTTTTCGCCATCAACAGTGATACCGTATTCTGTAACAGCACCTGTAACCTTACCCTGGAAGATATAACCAGTCTTATCGCCATATGTAGTATTGGCAATTTTCCAGTTATTCGGATCCGGAGTTACAGTAGCATCACCTTTTGTGAGGTAGTTACAACCTTCAGCAAAAGTAAATACAGGGAAAGTATATCCCTTGTCAGAACCATTCTTAGCAACAGCAGCAAGTACATCGTTCTTAGCTGCGGTAAAAGTAAAGCCAACAGTTTCAGCTTCAGCAGTTGCCTGGTCGATATAAACTATCTTACCAGCATTTTCAACATAGTAGGTGATTTCGTCACCGACTTTAACATCGCCAACTGTTGTCTCGATAGTCATGTCAGCGTCGCTACCGTATGTGTAGCTTGTGATTGTGGTTACTGCATTATCTGCAGCAAAAGCAGTTAAAGTTGCAAAAGTCATGCAGAGAACGCACGCAATTGCTAAAGTTTTTGAAAACTTTAATTTCATTTTGTCACACATCTCCTTCATTTAATATACTGATTGTTGAATTCATTATAGCAAAGCCAAAAAACTTTGTCAATATATTTTTGGTAAATTTATGGTTAAATTAGTAACAATTAGTCCGGGGTTTGGTTGTGCAATTTTGCTAAAGTGTCAAAGTCACGACCTGTCGACTATTTTCATTTCTTCTATGCATAGGTGCCTGTTTGCAATGGAAATTGCCGCCGGTCTGTGGGTTATTATAAGACAGGTTTTGTGAGATAGTCTTTTTATATTTTCGAGTATGTCACACTCTGTTTCCTCATCGAGAGCACTTGTTGCCTCGTCAAGGAGAATAATGGGAGCATCACGGTATATTGCTCTTGCCACTGCCAGCCTTTGTATCTGACCTTCGCTGAGTCCAAGACCGTTTTCTCCAAGGAGTGTTTCCATTCCGTCAGGAAGTGACTCAATGTACTCCCGTATGCATGCACATTCTGCTGCCATATTCAGACGGTCAACATCGGGGTTCTCGTCAAAGAACGTTATATTTTCTGCAATGGTTCCCGATATTATCATGTTTCCTTGAGGAACATATGAAAAGTATGCCCTTTGAGATTTCTTTTCCGATTCTTTTTCTTCATTATATATACGTATGCTTCCTTCAGCACATTCGTATATTCCGAGAAGCAGTTTAAAAAGCGTACTCTTTCCCTTTCCGGACGGTGCAGTGAGTACCGCAATATCTCCGGCATTCACAGTGAACGAAGCACCTTTGAGAACCTCTTCCTCGTCATATGAAAAGCTTAAGTTTTCCACTGTAAGAGCACTGAATTTTTTCGGTTCATCCAATGAGGGTGCATCCTTTGAGATTGCCTCTATTTCCATTATGCGGTCAGCGGAAGCACAAGTTGCAAAAAACTTGGTAAGGCTTCCTGAAATTTCTCTGAAAGGGCTCTGGACAGAGCTTACAAGCTGAATTATCGCCGCAAAACCGCCCACCGTCATTATTCCGATTCGTATTTTGTAGGCACACCAGGCAACGGCAAAATAGTATGCCGCCGTAAGTGCAAGAAAGTACAGCACATTAACCACAAGGCTTATATAGCCCACCTTCATATTGAGACGGTAGTTGTCCTTTTGGAGCTTGGCAGTATAGTTCTCTGCCATTTTTTCCTTGCGGAATGCCTTGAAAACCAAAAGATTATGAAGGGTTTCCTGCATAAAGGAAAGTATCTTTCCGTCACTTGCAAGGGTTGCCTTGTGGAGAGGCTTGACTCTTCTGCCGTACAATACCGATGCCAATACCACAACAGGTCCCAGTGCCACACAGACAAGTGCAAGAGCCGCATCCAGCATACACAGTGCCGCAAAGCTCATAACCACTCCCGACACAAGCATTACAAACGTGGGGATAAGGTCAACAAGGTTGTCGCTTATTATACGGACATCTCTTGTAAGCCTGTTTATAAGCTCACCTGTGTGATAACTGGTAATCTCTTTATAATCAGAAAATGTAATTTTGGAAAAAAGTCGTTTTTGAAGTCTGTTTTTTGTAACAGCTCCAAGTCTTACGGAAAGAAGATTGTACAGGCTCTGCACTGTTATATCCGATACCAAAAGCAGTACCATCACCCACACGCATTTTGCAAAGCCGCCGTTTCTTGCACCTGTGGCAAAATCCAGAAGGTCACGGCTTGCAAGGGCAAACCTCACCGATATATATGATATTAATATACCCAGAAGAGAAAGCAAAACAATCTGCTTTGCAACGGGCTTTGCGGCATTAAAAAGCCACTTAAGAGCCGAAGCTTTTCCTCTTAGCATGGACCAACCTCCTGATTTGATTGAATCCCCAGAGCACCTGATGTCTCATGGGGAAAATAAAAACCCATATACGGGAATAAAGCTTTATGATAAAATCATCGGTTTTGTACTCCTTGCCGTTACGGCAAAAGGAAACCACCTTGGCAATAACTGCATCGGTGGATACAGGGTATTCCTTTTCCACCTCGAAATCTCCCGCAATTGTAAGAACATCACCGCGTTTTTTTATTATGCGGTGGAGTATGTACTGTCCGTTTTTCCGCTTGTGGAGGACTATATCATACTTTCTTACTCCCTCTGCAGGGGCAAGAACCACGGAATCCTTAAGGTTATGAAGAAGCGGTGTCATACTTATTCCGCTGACCTTTATCCGTATCATAGAGCCTGCCGCAATGCACTCCTCAATGAGAGGTCCTACATCATTTATGCTGTAATTGGCATTTTCGTTTACTATCATTTTATTCTATTACCTTTTTATCTCTGAGAACTGCGACAAACTCTGCCACATCCTCGCCTGCTGTTTTTTCATCAACCTCATATTCCGACATAAGTGCGGATGTGAGATCTTCCTCTGTTACATCATTTTTGAGAGCTTCCCAAAGAAAAGCTCCTGTTTCGTTGAGAGTTATCATAGCGGAAAAATCCACAATATTTGCACCCGTAGGTACCACAACAAAGCTATCCGCAACAGTTTTCAGCATAAATCCTTCTTTGATTTTCATAACATTTAATCCTTCTTCCATAGGGCTTTTCCCGATGATGTGTAATAATCGGGATTCGGAAGCTTTTCACGAAGCTTCATATTTGCACTGAGTACTCCTGCAGGCTTT
>JAZQBI010000112.1:0-3210 GCA_045545635.1 Clostridia bacterium
ATGATTTCATTTTCAATTACTTCAAGGACAGCCTTGCAGGAGTAACTTTTGATATATATGCAAAAGAGGATATCGTAAGTGCTGATGGACTTGACACTGTATATCATAAGGCAGGAGACAAGGTGGCAACCATTGTGACAAATGATAAGGGTATCGCAAGAATTGATGACCTTCCACTTGGCAGATATTATCTTGTTGAGACAAAGACCATTGATGGATTTGTATTAGATGATACACCGATTGAGGCAGACCTTTCCTATATCGACCAGAATACAAAGGTTGTTTTCGCAGGAATGGATGTGACAAATGAGCGTCAGAAAGTGCAGATTACTGTAACCAAGACGGATTCAGAGACTAAGGAAGCACTTGAAGGAGCAGTATTCGGTTTATTTGCGAAAGAAGATATCGTAAATAAAGATGGCAAGGTAATCGTAAAAGCTGATACACAGATTGAGAGAACAGTAACAGGTAAGGATGGAAAGGCTGCATTTACCTCTGACCTTCCGCTTGGACAGTATTATGTCAAAGAGATTGAGGCACCAAAGGGATATGTGAAGTCTGATAAGATTTTTGATGTTGATGCTTCATATCAGGGAGATAAGGTAAAGGTTATCGAGTTTGACGCAGCATTTGAAAACGCACCGATCAAGGTAGAGATTTCAAAGACTGATATCACAGGCGAGAAAGAGTTGCCTGGAGCAAAGCTTTCTGTTATTGATGCTGATGGAAAGCTTGTTGAGAGCTGGATATCTGAAGCAGGAAAGACTCATATGATTGAAAGACTTCCTGTTGGCAAGTACACACTCAGAGAGGAATCTGCACCGTATGGATATAAGGTAGCAAGTGATGTAACCTTTGAAGTAAAGGAGACAGCAGAAATCCAGAAGGTATCCATGAAGGATGAGCAGGTTGTCGGAAAGATTGTCATTGAGAAAACTGACAAAGTAACCGGAAAGCTAATCGAGGGTGTTGTATTTGAAGTAAGAGATAAGGACGGAAAGGTGCTTGATATACTCACTACTGACAAGAATGGTCATGCAGAGAGCAAGGAGCTCCCTATCTGTACTTACAACGAGGATGGAACTTTTAAGGAAGATATCCATTATACAGTAGTTGAGACAAAAGCAGCTGACGGATATATCCTTGATGAAACAGCTCATGATGTAACTCTTCGATATGATGACAATGCACCGGATGTTGTTGTAGCAACTCTTAAGCTTGTCAATGTACCGACAGAGCCTAAGCTTCCACAGACAGGCGACAATGCAAATCCGCTTCTTTATCTTGGAATCGGTGCACTTGCACTTATTACAGGTGTTGGAGTAGGACTTCGTGGAAGAAAGAAAAAGAATAAACAGTAACAATTAACCTTGCGGGGAATGTAAGCCAGTAACTTATGTTCCCAGCTTTTTTAGATTAAGGAGGAACCGTAATATGATGAATTACGAGATTTTTAAGGAAGTAGTAAAAGAAAAGTTTATGGATTATATGCCTGATAAATTCAAAGGAATGGAGCTTGTGGCAGAGCCAGTGGAAAAGGTGAATGTGACTCTTGATGGCATCATCTTAAGAGAAGAAGGCAGGAACATTTCGCCTACGATTTATATCAATGACATGTATAAGAAGTATCAGGACTGTGGTGATCTTGAGGAAACACTTATGGCTGCATGTGATTTTATGGAAAGGGCATATGAGCAGGCTCCGGTTGTTGATGTGGACAGCATTATGAAGGATGCTAACGAGAAGATTGTATTCCAGCTCATCAATACAGAGCAGAATAAAACATTTTTGGAACAGGTGCCTCACAGGGAGTTTCAGGATCTTTCTATTGTGTATAAGGTAATAATCAGTGCCGATAAGGATGCGGTGCAGAGTTCAAAAATTACAAATGAATTTGCGAAAAGACTTGGAATGAGCGAGGAACAGCTCTTTAAGTGTGCAGCGGAAAACACAAGAAGACTCTTCCCACCTGTCGTTCGTAGCATGAATGACATTATGAGAGAAATGTTCGCAAGGGATGGGATGCCACAGGAGATCGCAGAGATGATGATAGCTGAGATTCCACCGGAGCAGACGATGTGGGTGATTTCCAATGAAAAGGGTATCAATGGTGCAGCGTCCATGCTTTATGAGAATGAGCTTCATGAGCTGGCAGAGAGTTTAGAGAGTGACCTTTATATTCTCCCTTCGAGCGTGCATGAGGTTATTGCAGTATCTTCAGATATGGGAAGCCCTGAGATGCTTGCACAGATGGTAGTCGAGGTAAATATGCAGGAGGTGTCTTTGGACGAGAGACTTTCCAATCAGGTATATCACTATGATAAGGATTTAAGAAAACTCACCCTTGCAACTGATACACCAAACAAGAGACTTGATGGTATCGTTGCAGAACCTCCCCTTGTATATGACGCGAAGGAAAAGTCCAGATAGGAGGCAGCTATGGAGCAGGAACTTACAATGGAAGAACTCATTGCTCTCATAAACAGCCAGAAAGGTGACTTTGTTATCCGTGTCGAGTCTGGAGAGGAGGCGGTGTCTGATGCCAAAGAAGAATGACTTCAAGCTTGATGTGGTTTCGGTAAGACTTGTAAAGGATGCTCCGATTTATTTGGAGCACACCTTTAATAATCCGGCGGATATAGCTGCTGTCATGGGAGACTGTATGTGCCAGTTTGACAGGGAAGTAGTGTGTGTGGTCAATCTAAGGTCAGATTTAAAACCTATCAATGTGCATTTTGCAAGTGTTGGCTCTTTAAATGAGGCAATGGCACATCCGAGAGAACTGTTTAAATCAAGTATCTTAAGCAATGCCGCAAGCATGATGTTAATCCATTGTCATCCATCCGGAAATGTATTCCCAAGCAAGGCAGACACGATGATGACAGACCGCATGAACAAGCTGTGTGAACTGATGGGAATACCGCTCATTGACCATATCATAGTCGGTGGAGACAATCGTGAATTTTTCAGTTTCAGGGAAAAAGGCATGATTGATAATCCTAAGATTACCCTGAGCACAGATTACCGGACACTTGATATCAAGTCACCGCTTGTAGCAGAGCAGGGAAAGGCAAGGTGAAAGCATGGATGGAAGATTTACGGATGAAGAGCTTGCCATAGCAAAGAGTGTTGACCTGTGTGCAGTTGCTGAAAGCCTTGGGTATACAGTAAAGAGGATTGGCAAATACCACACTTTAAAGGAGATGGATT
>JAZQBI010000113.1:0-2512 GCA_045545635.1 Clostridia bacterium
CCGAAACAAAAATATCGTTTTTCGAAACAAAATATTGACCGTCATTTCAAAGGGTGTTATACTCTTTTTATTAAGCGAGGAGGAGAAACGCTATGTATGTCTGTTCGCCGGAAAAACTTGTTGAAAAAGATTTCAATCTGAAATTTCTTAATGCTCTGCACCAATATTGGCACAACACAAAAAGTTTCCAGTGCATTGGAAATCCAAAAAAGCAAAATCTTTTCCTTTATGTTGAGGGATGCAAAATAACATATACCGATACAAACGGTAATGTGTTTACTGCACAAAACGGTGATGTTGTATATACCCCAGTCGGAAGTGAATACAAAGTAGATTTTTATGACTTCAGGAGTGACAATTCCCACACTGTCGGTATTAACTTTTTGCTATTTGACGAAAAAGGAGAAGAAATCAAGCTAACCGATAAAATTTTTATTTTTCACACTGACGGTAATCCCGAAATATCCGGGCTTTTTCACAAGGCACCGATTTATGACACTGCACGACCGTATGCACAGAAGAAAATTCTTCTTTTAGAAATCATTTGCCAATTGGTTGCAAGCCAATACAAAAATAATGCAAAAAGAATTGACTATGTGCTCACAGGCATATTGGATCATCCGGAAGAAAACCTTTCGGTTGCCCAGATGGCAAAAATGTGCGGTATGAGTGAAGTTTATTTCCGAAAACTCTTTAAAAAGCAAATCAATATGTCTCCTTTGCAATATCGCAACCAGCTGCGTCTTAAGAGAGCGTGCACCTACCTTGAATACGGAAACATATCGGTTCAGGAAATATCCGATACCCTCGGATATTCAACAGTTTCTCATTTTATAAAAGAATTCCGAACACACTACGGTTGTTCACCATTAAAATACAGGCAAAGCAAAAGCATTGAAAAAAGGATGTGAAAATGAAGTTGCATTTTCACATCCCGATAAATTAAGGTTTTTTGTATTATACAATATAACCGCCGTTTACACCGAGCACTTGCCCTGTAACAAAAGATGCTTTTTCTCCCGAAAGATAGATAACGGCAGATGCCACATCCTCGGGAGTTCCCATTCGCATAAGAGGGGTTTCGTCACAGATAGCTTCCAGATCCTCTTTGGTATAGCAATCGTTCATCTTGGTATCAATCAATCCCGGCGACACACAGTTAACCCTGATGCCGGAAGGTCCCACTTCTTTTGCCAATGCTTTAGTAAGTCCGATTACTGCCGCTTTGGTCATGGAATATGCGCTTTCGCACGAGGCTCCTACCTCACCCCACATAGAAGCAACATTGACTATGCTTCCGTTATGTTTTGTCACCATATGCTTGCAAGCCTCTCTGCACACATTGTATGTACCCTTTATGTTTACATCAATTATGTGACTTAATTTTTCGTCATCGGTATCCTGTATTACAGCATCCAGTGCAATTCCGGCACAATTAATCACAACATCAATCTCACCAAATATATCTACAGCCTCCCAAAAAGCTTTTTTAACCTCAGCTGCTATCGCAATATCCGCCTTAATACTATGAAGTCTGCCGTCTTTGGATTCAATTTTTTCAAGTTCTTCTCTATTTGAAAAATAAACTGCAGCAACAGAGCATCCCATATTCAAAAAAGCCTTGCAACATGCACTGCCAATAGCACCCGATGCACCTGTTATGAATATATTTTTCATGCTTTTTCACCTCTTACACACTTTGAAACCACTATATAATTATACGGCTTTGATGAGCTGTTGTCAAACAAAAGTGACAAAATTATTAACTATTTGAAAATTTATACAAATTAAATTGATTTTTTAATTTTTTGTGTTATAATAGATGATGTATTTTAATGTAACTATATACTAAGGAGAGAAAATAAATGGGTTTATTTACACCAAACTACAACAAGCCCGGTCCCGGAGTTGACAAAAATGCTCCGGAAAAACACCGCATCTGGCAATTTTTTGAAATATTCTGGAATCAGCTTTCCAAACTCTGTGCCATCAATCTTTTGTACTTTATTGCTATGCTTCCTCTGGTGGCAGGGCTTTGGTTATGTTTCAAAATAGATGCAAACGCACCTCTTTTTATTGCACTGCGTACTCCCAATACAATAGACCTTGTGGGATTGCTTCTTCTTGTTATTTCTGTTTTCATTTCTTTTCCCGCCACTATGGGATTCACTTATGTTCTCAGAAATATCCAAAGACGTGAACACGCATGGATTTGGCATGATTTTATAAAGCATACAAAATCCAATTACAAAAAAGGTGTTATTAACGGAGCTTTGACTCTGGCAGTTTACTATCTTTGCATAAATGCATACGCTATGTACTCCTCTCAGCAGGTTTTCTCGTCGCCGTACCTCAGTGCTCTTCTGTCTCTGGTGATACTTGTTCTTATGATTCTGTTCACCTGGATGCAATTCTACGTTAACACTATTACCGTTACTTTTGACCTTAAACTTTCACAGATATACAAAAACTGTTTTATATTTGCAATTGCAAAAATTCCCCTTAATATTTT
>JAZQBI010000114.1:0-32130 GCA_045545635.1 Clostridia bacterium
GGGGCGGTTCCATCATTCCTCCCGATGACTTTATCCCTGCACTTCGTGCACTTTGCGACAGTAGAGGCATCCTCCTCTTTGCTGATGAAGTTCTTAACTGTATGGCAAGAACAGGTAAGTACCTTGCTATGGATCACTGGAATGTTACAGCAGATATCACAACACTTGGTAAGGGCTTTGGTAACGGCTTCCCCGTAACAGCTCTTGCAGTTTCCAAGGATCTTGCTCCTGCTATCGAAAAGATTTCTGCTTCCTCCAGCTACGGCGGTAACCCCATGGCTTGTATCGCAGCACTTGAATCCATCAAGGTTATAGAAGAAGAAAACTTGAATGAGCGTTCCGAACACCTCGGAAAGATAATGCTCGCAAAGATGGAACAGATGAAGGCAGAGCATCCCATCATAGGTGATGTTCGTGCAATCGGATGTCTCCAGGCTATCGAAATTGTTAAGGACAGAGAGACAAAGGAACCCTTTGCAGAAGCTGGTACAATGATTTACCAGAAAGCATTCGAAAAGGGTCTTGCATGGGTACCCTCCGGTCACATCCTCCGTATGTCACCTCCTATGATTCTTGATGACGAAGCAGCACTCAAGGGCCTTGACATCATTGAAGAAGCAGTAAAAGAAACCGAAAAGCACTTCGGATATTAATATTTGAAAGGTGAACATCCAATGAAAACAGTCAGATTCGGTATAATCGGTTGCGGTCTTATGGCAAGAGAATTTGCATCTGCCGCAGCACGCTGGTGCCATCTTACCGATGATATTGCACGTCCTGAAATTGTTGCAGTGTGCGATACATCCGAAAAAAGCATGGAATGGTTCAAAAAGAACTTTCCAGGCATAAAGTATTTCGTTTCCGATTACACAGAGCTTCTTAATAAAGAGGATATAGATGCAATTTACTGTGCTGTTCCTCACAATCTCCACGAGAAATTCTATGGCGATATAATAAGAAGCGGAAAGGCTCTCCTTGGAGAAAAGCCTTTCGGTATTGACAAACAGGCAAACGAAAATATATTAAAGGCTATCGAAGAAAACCCCAATACCTTTGTAAGATGCTGCAGTGAGTTCCCTTATTATCCTGCAATGCAGACACTTATTAACTGGTACAAAGAGGGTAAATTCGGTAAGGTTCTGGAAATCAAGTGTGGTTTCAATCACTGCAGTGATATGGACCTTGACAAGCCTATCAACTGGAAGAGAATGGTAAAATTCAACGGTGAATACGGATGCCTCGGTGACCTTGGTATTCACACTCAGCATGTTCCTTTCCGTCTTGGCTTTATGCCCAAAACCGTTAGAGCACACTTCAGTAATATTGTTAAGGAACGCCCCGACGGTAAGGGCGGTACCACTGTGTGCGATACATTTGACAACTGTACACTTTTCTGCACAGCATTAAATGCTGACGGTGACGAAATCCCCGTTACATTTGAAACAAAGCGTATGGCACCGGGATGTACCAATAAGTGGTATTTTGAAATTTACGGTATGGATTGCAGTGCAAGATTCTCCAGTGATGATGCAAATGCTTTCCACTACACATCATCCTGGGGCAAGGAGCAGTCGTGGAACCGTATAATAATCGGTTACAAGCCTATGCTTCCTACCATTACAGGACCTATATTTGAGTTCGGATTTACAGATGCAATGCAGCAGCAGCTTGCCGCTTTTGTACTTGAGTACACCGGCGAAAAGGTACCTTTCGGTCTCTTTACCGCAGAGGAAACAAAGCTTTCGCATAAGCTTGCTACCGCAGCACTCAAATCCTTCTACAACAAAACAGTAGAAATACTTGACTAACAAAAATACCCGACCGGTTAAAAAGCCGGTCGGGTTGATGTGCATTTATGTGGTTAAGATTTTACATTTATAACTGCAATCTCCTTTTTGGAGAGGAGTTTTTCTTCATCCTTATGGAGCTTGCAGGTTGTAACTATGAAATCCGCACAGTCAATGTCGGATATCTTGGCAAAAGCGTTTCGGCGGAATTTACTTTTGTCTGCAGCAATAATGCATATGTCAGACTGATTTATCATCGCTTTGTCAAGGTGTGTTTCTTCGGAGTAATATGTTGAGAATCCGTTTTCCGTATCAATACCGTCAACAGACAGTACAAGCTTATTTGCGTGATAATTTTTTATCTGTTCTGTGGCATCCGGTCCGTAAGTAAACTGGTATTTTGAGTTTACCTGACCGCCCACAAGAGTGACATTGTAGTTGGGATTGGATGATGCCTCTAACGCTATGGAAATGGAGTTTGTCACAATGTTGAGGTTATAATCGGCAGGCAGATGACGGAATACCAACAGAGTAGTAGTACCTGCGTTAAGCATTACCGTGTCGTTGGGTTCAATCATTTCAGATATTTTTGAAGCAATGCTTTCCTTTTCGGTCTGATTTGTTTCTAATCTTTGATTGAAATTCATACTGCAATATGGCTTGTACGAGCTTATTGCACCTCCGTGAACACGGGTGAGAAGTCCCATTTTTTCCATCTCTGTAAGATAGTTTCTTACAGTAACCTCGGAAATACCCAGAATCTCACTCAGGGCATTTACTTTCACTATTCCGTTTTCCTGCAATAAGTCAAGAATTTTGGTTTTTCTTTCATCGGTACTCATATATACACTCCTCAAATGTGATAAAAGGATTATATCACAGAAGTTTATATTTTTCAAGTTCGAAATTAAAGGATGGATTTTTTATGAATTGTCTTGGCATAGATTATGGTACCACATCGGTAAAGGCAATGCTTTTTAGCGAAAAGCTTGAAGAAATTGCTTTTGATGTGGCAGATTACACCCTAAATACCAAGGGAAGCTTTGTGGAAATTGATGCCAATAAGTACACAGAGATTCTTATGAAAACCTTGGATAGTATTGGCTCCAAAGCTCAGATAGATTGTCTTGCCATCGATACCCAGTGCGAAACACTTATTCTTACTGATGAGGATGGCAATCCCGTTCGTGATGCGATTGTATGGCTTGATAACCGTGCAACACATGAGGCAGAGGTAATTGAGAATCATTTTGGCAGAAAGAAAGTTTATGAAATAACCGGTCAGCCGGAAATTACTGCTACCTGGCCTGCCTGCAAGCTCCTTTGGGTAAAAAATAATGAGCCTGAGGTATGGGCAAAAACAAAGAAGGTATTTCTCCTTGAGGATTATCTGCTATACAAACTCACAGGAAAATTTGTTACACAAAAGACCTTGCAATCATCCACCATTTATTTTGATATTAATAAGTCTATCTGGTGGGATGAAATGCTCAATTTCATCGGTGTGGATAAGTCCATGCTCCCCGAACTTGCAGACAGCGGATGTTTGGTGGGCGAGTACAAGGGAATAAAGGTTGTAACCTCTGCCATAGACCAGATTGCAGGTGCCATCGGTGCCGGAGTGGTAAAAAAAGGTATTATAAGTGAAATGACAGGCACTACAATGGCAATATATGCACCCACGGACGAAATTCCTGCGTATGACGAAAACAGCATAGTTCCCTGCCACTATAGTTTTGATAACAAATACTGCCTGCTTTCCTGGAGTCCCACTGCAGGAATGGCACTAAAATGGTTCAGAGATGCTCTTATGGATGATGTGTCATTTAAGGAGCTGGATGAACTGGCAGAAAAAATAGCACCCGGAAGCGACGGACTTGTGTTTCTGCCGTATCTTTGCGGCTCCACAATGCCAAAGTATAACCCCGATGCAAGAGGAAGCTTTACAGGACTTACACCGGAACACACAAAGGGACATTTTGTCCGCAGTATTATGGAGTCTGTTGCCTGTATGCTGAAAGGTAATCTGGACTACCTTGGTGTTTCTGTGGATGAAATCCGTGTAATGGGCGGCGGTGCCAAGAGTTCGCTCTGGTGTCAGATAAAAGCTGACCTTACGGGAAAGAAGCTTATTACTCTCAGGAATAAAGAAACCGCATGTCTTGGCTCTGCTATTCTTGCAGGTGTTGGTGCAGGTGTCTTTGCCTCAGTGGAAGACGCTTGCAAAATGATAAAAACAGACAAAGAGTATATTCCCGAAGGTAAATCCTATAAGGAAGCCTACGAAAACTTTAAATATTATGATGAATTACTAAATATCAGGAGAGGATGAGGAATTTATGGTAAAAGCAGCATTTGTCGGTTTTGGTGAGGTTAATACTCCCAAGGATATTATTATCAAAAAATGTGCCGATGCAGAAAAATCCCTTTTAAATGAGGGTATGGACTTAATAAGTGTTTACCCCGTAACAGACGATTATGAAGAAAAGGATATTAAGAGCGCAGTTGCACAGCTCAAAAACAAGGATTTTGATGTTCTTGTTGTTTGTATTGCAGGCTGGATACCCACACACGCAGTAGTTAAGGTTACAGAGCATTTCCGTAATAAGCCTATGATTCTCTGGGGACTTTGCGGCTGGGTAGAGGGAGACAGACTTGTTACCACTGCAGATCAGGCAGGCACAACTGCAATCCGCAAGACATTCTATGACCTCGGATATGATTTTACCTATATCTATGATATAGTGGGACTTCCATCCAAAACAAAGAAAGTTTATAACTATGCCGTAGCTTCTGCCGCTGCTGCAAAGCTCCGTCACGCAAGAAGCGGTATGGCAGGCTACAGAGATATGAATCTCTACGGAACACAGGTGGACGGTCCCTCCTTAAAGAGAGTAATCGGTCCTGAAATCGAAACCTTTGAAATGCTTGAAATTCAGCAGAGATATGAAAAGGTAACAGATGAGGAAATTCAGAAGGTTATAGATAATGCAATAGCTAAATGGAACTTTCTAAAGCCGGCTAACCCCGAGAGCCTAAAAAAAGCTGCAGGATACTACCTTGCAGTTAAGGCAATCTGTGCTGAAAGAGGTTATGATGCCATTTCATTAAAGGATGTTGACGGTATGAAGAAGCTTCTTGGCTTCCCGCCTGCACCTATATTTATGCTTCTTTCCGATGAGGAAGGTCTTTGCACAATTCCCGAAAATGACAGTCTTGGTAACATCACTCAGCTTATGGTTAAGTACCTTACAGGTCAGTGCGCTTTCTATCTTGAATTCTATGAATTCTTTACAGACAGAGTTCTTGCAGGTGTTCCCGACTATGTACCTGCTGAGGTTACAGTAGACGGTGTTACGGTTATGCCTGCGGCATTCGGTGAGCTTTCCGAGGGAATACTTAATGTGAGCAAGGTTAAACCCGGCGAGGTGACAATGTGCCGTCTTACCTATGATGACGGTATCTACTATATGCATATGGTAAAGGGCGAAGCGGTAACCGCACGTAAATGGGAAGAAGCAGGCTGGACACAGCCGGCACCTCAGCTCCCCGGTCTTGAAATTATTCTTGATGATGTGGAACGCTTTGCACAGAATGTAATGTGTCAGCACTACATTATTTCCTACGGTGATAATACTGAGCTTATAGAAAATCTCTGCAACATTCTCGGAATAGAAATAATCAGATAAACATTGATTAGTAGAACATAAGAAAAAGGAAGCCGATTAAGACTTCCTTTTTTGCTATACGGGATTTGATGTAACAAGCAGGGTAGCTTTTCCGCTTACGGTATATTTTCCGGTACCTGCAGGTACAAACACGGTTTCTCCGACTTTTACTTTCATGGAGAAGTCCGATATATCAAAGCTTCCCTCGACACATATAATGGCATGGTAGCTTTTTTCATCTGCATCAAGGGTTTTATTGCCGTCGAGTTTTAGCTCTTTAACCACAAAATACTCGCAGCTTCCGATAACTCTCGTATTGTCGTCCAATTTAATTATTTCCTTGGGTTCTGTCTTATTTAAGTTTGATGCCAAAATTCCCTTTTCAATATGGAGCTCTCTTTCGTTGCCGTTTTTATCTACTCTTCCGTAGTCGTAGAGCCTGTATGTAACATTGGAATTTTGTTGTATTTCGGCTATGAGGTTTCCTTTGCCGATGGCGTGTATGGTGCCGGCTTCCACAAAGAACACATCACCTTTTTTTGAGTGTACACGGTTAAGCAGGTTTTCCAGTGTTTTCTTGTTTATAGCTTCTTCCAGTTCTTCCTTTGTAACAGGGTTTTTGACACCGTATGTAATCAGAGCATCTTTTTCGGCATCTATTACATACCACATTTCGGTTTTTCCGTTCTGGTTTTCCATTTCCTTTGCCAGTCTGTCTTCGGGGTGAACCTGAACGGAAAGGTTATCCTGTGCATCAATGAGTTTGATAAGTATAGGAAGTTCATCTCCCTGCACACTTGTACCAAGTGAGTCGGGATTTTCCTTTATATATTCATCGAGAGTTTTTCCGTCATATTCCCCGCCGGATATAATGCTGTGTCCGTCTTTGTGACAGCTTAGTTCCCAACTTTCTGCCACGGGGGAAAGGTCAGTTTCTTTGCCGTAAATGGTGCGGAGCTTTTGTCCGCCCCATATGTAATCCTTAAAAGCAGGTTTTAATTTTAATGGTTTCATAGTACAATTCTCCTTTGCCTGCAATAAGTATAACACAACAATCATATTAAAACAAGGGAATAGGAAAAAAAGAGTCAGAATGAACAAACTGAGCCGAAGCAAGCTTTGCTTGCGAGGGGTACCCGAAGGCGTACAAAGGTACGTCGAGAGGCGAAGTTTGCTTATAGCAAAAAGGCAAAAAATCAGAGAAAAAGGTCTCAAAAAGACCTTTTTCAACACATTCATTAAAATTTCTAAGTTTATAAACTGTTTCTATAATAGGTAATAGCTTCATTACTGCCTTTTTGTGGTCTGAACTTTTTTTACATTCCTATTTTTATCGTGATAGATTTTCAGCTATTGTGTTCCACACTTTGCTTATCTCAAGTCCCCGGCGCCAGCTTGCCACACCTGCCAGTTTATGCTCATTTGCGAGGTTTACACGCATTGCTATGGTGTCCGTGTTTTCCAGCCAGAATACACAGGTTTTACTGCCGTTTTTCCAAGAGATTTTGTATTGCTTATCCTTATTAATATATTCATATTTAACATTGTTTGCTTGAGTATAGTCATATGCTGTCTGCATACTGATAGCCTTTGAGGATGTTACCTTTCCGTTTTGTGTTTCAAAATATCTCATATAGAAAGGGATACCAAGTATAAGCTTGGAGTTATCCACTTCCCCAAGGGTTCTTATTATGGATTCTTCCGTCCAGTCAAGGCTTGCCACAGAACCGGGAGTTTTGCTGGAAGCATAGTATTCGTCATACGCCATAAGCATCACATAGTCAGCATTTTTGTTTAATAGGTCTCTGTCGTAACACATAGACCAGTTAGCACTGGTAGGCTCCCTTCGTGTTATATCCACGGAGACCACAAGTCCCAGTTCGTGCAGTGCTGTGCTAAGCTCCCGTACATGCTTTGATATCAGATGATGATTTGAGGCGTAAATGTTTTCAAAATCCACATTTATTCCGTCAATAAGGTACTTGCATGCATATTTCAAAAGATATTCTACGGATTTTTTTCTTGCTTCCTTATTATTTAGGAAGTCGTGAGCTGTTTTGAGTGTAAAATCCGTTTTGTATATGGGCCACACTTCGTAACCGTTTTTCTTTGTAAATTCCATGTACTTTCTTGTGAGAGAATTGTAGAACCTTGCTCCTGCCATGAGGGGGTTACTTTCTACGCCCAAATCCTTTGCAGAAATCTGAAAGGATGACGGAGAAATCACATTTATCCCAAAAGGTGCAGTGTCGGGTGGGGTTGAATATACCTCCCAGGTAAGATTTATTTTGTCTTTTTTTGCAAGAGACAGGTCACTGTTATATACATACAGAGTGTCATCTGTTTGTATTGTGTCTATGATGTATGTTGCCCTGTAGGTTCTTTGTCTTGTGCCGTTGGTATTGGTGGTAATGTAAGTTATATCTCCTTCGTACATGGATTTTGAAAGATGCCCGTCTGTTTGTCTGGAAATGAGCTTAATATCGTCGGTCAGCTTTTCTGTTTGTGTGGAAAGAGATTGTATTATTTTTTGTGCATCAAGCTTATCGTAAGTTTCATTCAGTGCCAGCCCGGAAGTTATATCGATGTTTGCTTTCGTATCCGAAAGATCATTTTTGATGTATTCTTCTTCAATTTTGCTAAGCTTATCTTCATCTGCAGGCGGCATAGCTTTCAAGAGCCTTACGAGCATAACTGCACATTCTGCTCTGGATGCTTTGACATAGGGACGGAATGTCCCATCAGAAAATCCTGTTATTATTCCCGATGCAACGGCATTTTTCAGTTCATCGGCATATTTGTAGGTACTTTCTATGTCTGAGAATTTAAGAGAAGTTTCTTTTTCCTCCGGCAGACATCTTGCTATTATGAGCATTATTTCTTCTCTTGTAATAGTTCTGTCGGATAAAAATTTCCCTCCCCCCGTGCCCGTTACAATACCTGCATCGGATGCCGCATCAATCTCACTGAAAAACATATGAGTAGGGGGAATATCAGAAAAACTGCCGTCCCCATCGGAACTCAGTGCAAGTGACCTTGAGGTGAGTGCAGTAAATTCCCCTCTGGTGATTTTTGCATCCGGCATTGCCTTTGTGTCGGAGCCTTTAAGTATACCTGCATTTATAAGTGTGGTAAGCTCTTTTTCTGCCCAGTGAGAATTTATGTCGCCTATGAGGTAATTTTCCTTGGTTGCCGTCTGTGCATTTATTCCCATTGCCAGAGAAAATGCCAGAACTGCAGAAATTATCTTTGGGGCTTTCATATTTCTTTTTCCTTTCGTGAGGTTGACATAATTATACCATACTTAAACAAGCTTTTACAGTATAAATATTTTCATTTACCGCCTTATTTTGACAAAATTCTCTTTTGAGTTGTTATATAATAGATATAGGTGATGGTTTTGAAAAGATTTATCGTATTCTTTGCCATATGCATTATGCTGTGCGGATGTTCAAAAAAAGAAATATACATACCCGATACTTATTCGGTTTCCGGAGAGGTTACAGTTTCATTCTTTGATATGGAATATGGAGCTTGTACACTCATTGATACAGAAAAAAGCAATATTCTTATAGGTTGCGGCAGTGCAGAGGACTTTCCTTTGCTGTATGAATATCTTCGTTCAAAAGAGGTTAACATAATCAACACCCTGATACTTCCCGACGGAAGGGCATATACCGGAGGATTTCAGAAGATAATTGCAAATTTTGATGTAGGTGAGGTGTATGTACCCGAAGAAATGAAAGATATCGAAAAATACAGGACTGTAACTGATTTTGCTACGGAGAATAACAGTTTTTATATAGCAAGTGACGGGACAAGAATTTATGATAAGGATGGTTTGTATATTGATGTTATATCGTCAGGGGTTTGCGACGAAGAGGCTTTTTTGAGCTTGTACATAACATATGGAGAAACCTCATTTTTCCTTGAAGGTAACGGAGATTTTGTGGTGGAGAGGCAGATGTTGCTGAGCGGAGGGGAACTTATAAAGGCAGATGTTATATCTGTTCCTCACTGCGGAACAAAATATCTTCCATCCGATGAATTTCTGGAAGCCGTAACCCCCACATATGCAGTTATTCCCGTGTATGGTGAGTATACACCACAGCTTACACTGCAAAAGAAAATAACAGAAAGGGGAACAGAAATTCTGAGAACAGATACCGATGGCACTGTAACATTTGTGTCTGATGGAAAAAAAGTAAAAAGCTATCACGGAAAATAGAAATAACCGCATTTTCGGGACGAGCCTGAAGATGCGATTATTTTATGAAAAATTACTTTTTAATGATTATCATATGACAGAAAATGTTTTTTATATGCTGTAGGTGTCATATCCATTATTGCTTTAAAAATCCGGTTAAACTGACGCACACTGCCAAATCCGACTTCCATGGAGGTTTCTGCCACTGTGTTGTTTTGCAGTAGCTTCAAAGAATTCTGAATTCGTATGAGGTTAGTAATATCTGTGAATGTCGCACCCTCCAGATATTTTGGGAACATACGACTGGCATATGTTCTGTTGATACCTATTGCCCGTGACAATGTTTGCAGTGATATTCCTTCGTGGTAGTTTTTTTCGATGTACATAATTGCCCTGCATACTGCCAGACTTTCCATAAGCTCCGCTTTTTTTGCGGTTGCTTTTATCTCACAAAGAAGTCCGGACAAAATCGCTCGTATTTCCAGTTCATCCTTTGGGTATTGTGGTAACTTGTCTATGAGCGTTTTTATATATTCCCGTGTCGTAGTGCTTATTTGGTGCACAGGTACTAAATTGGTTTTCTGCAGAGTAAGAATATCCGAAAAAACTATCGATGAAAAACAAAATACCGTTGTCAGGTTATGCTCACTTGAAATAAATTCGTGGTTTTCAAAAGAATGAATTATGGTTCCTTCTCCTTCATTGAGAACTCGCTTTTGACCATTTACCATAAGAATAATACTACCTTCGTTGCATACAACTATCTCGGTATAGTGATTTATGTGAGGCGGACTTACGGGACTTTTATAGGTGTTGTATGAGAAAATCTTGAAATTGGGGTCAAGATCGTTTTTAAATATTGTAAACAAATCACACTCTCCAAGGTAAATATATGACTATAATATTACGATATTTTTCTTGAAATGTCAATGTGGTATTTCGTATAATCAAGAAGAAAGGTGTGATCATATGAGAAAATACAGTAAATTTGATTCTGTGAAAATGAGTTCGATTACAGTAAATGGTTGGATAGAGAGCTTTTTAAAAGGAGCAGCAGAAGGAATAGTAGGTAATCTTGATAAAATAGGATACCCCTATGACAAACCTTGTTGGGAATATCGGACACTTGAGGATGGTGGCTACGAAAAGTGGTGGCCGTATGAGCAGTGCGCATACTGGGTAGATTCTGTTGTGAGAACCTTTGCGTACCTTAAAGATAAGACAATTCCCGATACAGCCGCTCGCCAGTTGGAAGCTGCAATGGCAAACGACGGAGATGCTTTTATCGGCCCTTTGGAATTAAAGGATGATATTGGTAATCATCGATGGCCTCACGCAGTATATTTCAGGGCTTTGTATGCTATGTGGAGTTCTACCGGTAACGAGAGAGGACTGACTGCAATGGTAATGCATTACAAAGAAGACAGTCATAGCTATAAGAGTGCAAGGGATTTGGTAAATATAGAAGTGATGCTTAAGCTCTACGAGCATTTTGATGATGAGTTTTTCTTAAAAAAGGCCGTTGAATGTTTTGAAAAGTTTCAAAAGCAATCCGGTCATATGTGTGTAGAAACACTCCTTTCGGATGTCATACCCTCTATTCACGGAGTTACATATAACGAGGTTGCAAAGCTTCCGGCTATACTATATACCTATACAGGAAATGAAAAGTATCTGAGCGCATCCATAAATGCATATCGCAAGTTGGAAAAGTATCATATGCTTCCCGACGGCGTAAATAGTTCCAGCGAATCCACCTGTGGTAACGAAAGTTACAGAACACATGAATCCTGCGATATTTCTGATTACACATGGTCACTGGGGTATCTTCTTGAAGCAACAGGCGACGGTGTTTATGCTGATAAAATAGAATGGGCGGTATTTAATGCTCTTCCGGGAGCAGTAGGACCGTATTTCAGGACAATTCAATATTTATCTTGCGTAAATCAGGTGATATGTACCAGAAATTCCACCCATGTATCAGCGTGGAAAAACACTCCACGCATGGCATATCAGCCTCATCATTACCCGGAATGCTGTGTGGGAAATATTGGCCGTGCAATGCCAAATTATGTTTCGAGAATGTATCATAAAACAGATGATGGATTAGCCGTCAGTCTCTATGGAGATTCCGTATATGATGATGGAAATGTTATAATTTCCCAATCAGGAAATTATCCCTTTGGTAATTCCGTAAAGCTAAATGTGTCTTTGAAAACAATGGACGAGCTTGTATTGAAGCTCAGAATACCATCCTGGTCTGTAAGCACAACCTTGTATATGAATGGGAAAAGAGAAAATCTATGTATGGTAAATGGATATGCTGTAACTAGAGTGTCGGATAAGGATATTATCGAAATAACATTTTCAAAAAATTTTTGCGCAAATTCTTCGGCAGATGGCGGTATATATTATACCTATGGTCCGTTTCTTATGAGTCTCAAAATATCCGAAAATATAACCCGAGATATGCACGAACCAAGACAGACCGATGAATTCCCCGCATTATCAATAACTCCCGCAAGCGATTGGAATTATTGTGTAACAGGCTGGGAGCAAGCAGAGATTATCAAAAATGAAATTACGGAAAATCCTTTCTGGAAAGACTACCCTCTGGAGATAAAGATTAGAGCAAGAAAACTCAATAACTGGGAACTCAAAACAGAAAAGCAAAAAAATCTGGAGCCGGTTGACGGAGAAGGAATAAATGATAAACAGATACATTGCGGGGCAACTTTAATAGATGAGGAATTGATTGTAACGCCTCGCCTTCCGTCATCTGAATTCATTGAACGAAATTTGGGCGAAGAAGAGGAGATAACTCTTGTTCCGTATGGTTGCACCAATCTAAGGCTTACAGTATTTCCCAAATATTTTAAAGAACAGTAATAAGGAAATGTAAAAAAAGTCCAGACCGCAAAAAGGCAGGGATACCAAAGAATACAGAGTATTAATTAGCCTGTAAATCATTTAAAATCACCATAAATGTAGAAAAACATCTGTTCCCAGATGTTTTTCTATAAATATATGCCTTTTTGCTGTTGCCAAATCTCACCTCTCGCCGTGCCCTCGCACGCCTTCGGGTTACCCACTCAAAGCAAGGAAAAGCCTTGCTTTGAGTTCGATTTGACAATTCCGAATCATTTTTTCCTATTCCCCAAGGGGACTGTAAATTAATTCCGACGAATTAATTTACAGTCCCCTATTTTAATTGTAATATTATCTGTTAAGTATAAACTTAGTAAGCTCAACGGGTTCAACAATCTTTCCGTCTTTGTAAACTCTCATATTACCGGAAGCAATTTCGTCAATGAGGATTACTTCGCCGTTGTTGTAGCCAAACTCAAATTTGATATCCCAGAGGTCAAGACCAATGGACTTTAAGTCGTCAGCAACAATCTTTGTAATCTTGAGTGTCTGTTCCTTCATGCTTTCAAAGAGGTCATAGCTCATAACACCAAGAGCTGCAAGACCTTCACCTGTTACGAGGGGATCGCCCTTTTCGTCATTTTTGAAGGTACATTCCACATATCCGCCCTCCAAAACAGTACCGTCTTCGATATATTCACCGTATCTTCTGATGAAGCTGCCTGTTGCAACAAGACGGCAGATAACTTCCAGACCGTGACCAAAAACAGTTGCAGGAAGCACTTCCATAGTAGCATTATCAATATCTGCACTTACATAGTGAGTTTTGATACCAGCTTTTTTAAGAAGCTCAAAATAGTGTATGGAAGTTTTGAGGTTTTCCTTGCCGATACCGTCTATTGTAAGTCCTACTGTGTTTTCACCGGGATCGAACACACCGTCTTTTCCGGTGCAGTCGTCCTTGAACTTGAGCATAACATTGCCGTTTTCAAGCTCATATACATCTTTTGTCTTACCCTGATAAATCATTTTCATAGTGTTGCACGCTCCTTATATATTTTTTATTTTCTTTCTACGCCAAGCTTAACATTTTCGCCATTTATGTTCCATTCCTTCATATCGGAGTAGTCACCGGCGGTAATGCTGTCTGCAAGAACTTCTTCCTTTATGAATTCTGCATTTTTCTGCATTATGCCTTCAATCTTGTCATTTCCGGACACATAAACATTGATGTGATCCATAACTTCAAAATCGGAGTCCTTACGCATTGACTGTATTTTGCTTATTATTTCTCTAACAAAGCCTTCTTCAATAAGCTCATCGGTGAGGGTAGTGTCAAGCACAACGGTTATGCCGTAGTCACTCTGGGTTGCATATCCGTCACTGTTAGCGGATTCTATGAGGAGATCCTCACGCTCAAACTTAAGCTCATTGCCGTCAATATTAAGAGTGATAAATCCGTTTGCATTGAGCTCTGCAACTGCCTTTGCACCGTCAAGTTCGGGGAGCATAGCTCTTATCTGACCTAAGAACTTTCCGTATTTGGGGCCTACGGTCTTTAGCTGAGGCTTGATGTTGTAGCTTGCAAAGCTGTCTGTGTTGTCAGTGTATACAACTTCTTTTACATTGAGCTCTTCTGCGATAATATCGGAGTAGAAGCTGTCAAGCTCGCCTGCTTCGGATTTAACATACATCTTACCGATAGGCTGACGGTTCTTGATTGCGGAAGCATTTCTTGCACTGCGGCCCAGAACAACAATCTTAAGGATTTCGTCCATCTTTGCTTCAAGCTCGCTGTCAATAAGAGTTTCGTCTGCCTTGGGGTAATCACAAAGGTGAATACTTTCGGGAGCATTCTTGTCAATGGAGCAAACCATATTGCGATAGATATCTTCTGTCATAAAGGGTATCATAGGTGCTGCAACCTTGCAGAGTGTAACTATTGCAGTATAGAGTGTCATATATGCATTGATCTTGTCCTGAGGCATACCCTTAACCCAAAATCTTTCTCTGCTTCTTCTTACATACCAGTTACTAAGTTCATCGGTAAATTCCTGAAGAATTCTTGCGGTTTCTGTAATCTTGTAGTTTTCAAGATATTCATCTGCCTGCTTAACAAGGGAGTTTAGCTTGGAGAGAAGCCACTTATCCATAACGGAAAGTGTGCTGTAATCCAAAGTGTACTTTGTTGCATCGAACTTGTCTATATTAGCATAGAGGATGAAGAATGCATATGTGTTCCAGAGAGTACCAAGGAATTTTCTCTGTCCCTCAGTTACTGCACCTGCGTGGAATCTGTTGGGGAGCCAGGGAGCAGAATTGGAGTAGAAGTACCATCTTATTGCATCTGCGCCAAAGCTTTCCAGTGCATCAAAGGGGTCTACAGCATTGCCCTTGGACTTGGACATCTTCTGACCGTTTTCGTCCTGAACATGACCTAAAACAATAACATTTTCGTAAGGTGCCTTGTTAAAGAGAAGTGTGGACTCTGCAAGAAGTGAGTAGAACCATCCTCTTGTCTGGTCAACGGCTTCGCTGATAAACTTGGCAGGGAATGTATCTTCAAATATTTCCTTGTTTTCAAATGGGTAGTGCCACTGAGCAAAGGGCATTGCACCGGAGTCAAACCAGCAGTCAATAACTTCGGGAACTCTTACCATTTCCTTTCCGCATTCGGGACACTTTATGGTAACGGCATCTATCCACGGTCTGTGGAGCTCAATGTCATCGGGGCAGTTACTGCTCATTTCCTTAAGCTCTGCAATGGAACCTATTGCATGTCTGTGACCGCATTCACATTCCCAGATGTTGAGGGGAGTTCCCCAGTACCTGTTACGGCTTACGCCCCAGTCCTGAACATTGTTGAGCCAGTCACCGAATCTGCCCTTACCAATGCTCTCGGGTATCCAGTTTATTGTATTGTTGTTGCGGATAAGGTCTTCCTTAACTGCAGTCATTTTTATAAACCAGGAGTCTCTTGCATAGTAGATAAGGGGAGTATCACATCTCCAGCAGAACGGGTAGTCGTGCTCAAATTTGGGAGCATCAAAGAGGAGTCCTGCTTTGTCGAGGTCTGTAAGAACTACGGGGTCTGCATCTTTTACAAACATACCCTTGTATGGGGTTTCCTCGGTAAGGTTACCGCTTCCGTCAACAAACTGTACAAAGGGGAGGTCATACTTTCTGCCGACATTGGCATCGTCCTCACCAAATGCGGGAGCAATGTGAACTATACCTGTACCGTCGGACATTGTTACATAGCTGTCGCAGGTGATAAAATGACCTTTCTTTTTCTGTTTTTCGCATACGGGTTTAACAAAGTCAAAGAGAGGTTCATACTCTTTGTTTTCAAGGTCAATTCCCTTGAATGTTTCTATGATTTCGTATGCAGGTGTATCGTCTGTGGCAAGCTTGCCGAGAACCTTGTCGGTAAGAGCAGTTGCCATGTAGTATGTGTAGCCGTGTGCAGCCTTCAGCTTGCAGTATTCATCATCGGGGTTAACGCATAGTGCCACATTGGAGGGGAGAGTCCAGGGAGTGGTTGTCCATGCAAGGAAGTAAGCATCTTCGCCAACAACCTTGAATCTGACTACCGCAGAGCGTTCCTTGACAGCCTTGTAGCCTTGAGCAACCTCGTGTGAGGAAAGGGGAGTACCGCATCTGGGGCAGTAGGGAACGATTTTAAAGCCTTTGTAGAGGAGGCCTTTTTCCCAGATTTCTTTAAGTGCCCACCACTCGGATTCAATAAAGTCGTTGTGGTATGTTACATAGGGGGCATCCATGTCAGCCCAGAAGCCGACGGTAGAAGAAAAGTCCTCCCACATACCCTTGTACTTCCATACACTTTCCTTACAGTGACCGATAAAGGGCTCAAGACCATATTCTTCAATCTGTTCCTTGCCGTCAAGACCGAGAAGCTTTTCCACTTCCAGCTCAACAGGGAGTCCGTGTGTGTCCCAGCCTGCCTTACGGGGTACCTTGTAGCCCTTCATAGTGCGGTATCTGGGTATCATATCTTTTATAACACGGGTGAGAACATGTCCTATATGGGGTTTTCCGTTGGCAGTCGGGGGACCGTCATAGAAAGAGTATGTAGGACATTGCTCACGGATTTCGATAGATTTTTTGAATATATCGTTTTCCTTCCAGAACTGTTCTATGATTTTTTCTCTTTGAACAAAGTTCAGGTTATTGTCAACCTTGTTATACATAAAAATAACCTCCGTTATTCATCTTCTCTAACTTATATATTATACAACCTAATTATAGCATTGTCAAGGAAAAACAAGGGTAAAAGAATACTATGCAGGTATATTTCATCTGAATTTTAACAAAATACAGTGGAGGAGTGATGAATAATGTTTTTGCCAAGAACAGATCTTGCTTTGGAAGCAGCAGCTTTCAATGGTTCCGATGGAGAAAAAAAGCTTTCCGGAGTGTCTTCGGATACTTACAGCGACGGTGATATAACCGTTACCAAGGTAGTGATAGAAAATGAAGAGGGCGAAAGGCTGATAGGTAAACCCCGTGGAAATTATGTTACCGTGGAATGTCAGTCTTTAAAAGAGGAGAGAACAGATTATGACGAAAGGGTAATGACCGCATTTACCAAAGAGCTTGTGGAAATCCTGAAGCCTCATAATCCAAAAACAATACTTGTAGTAGGACTGGGTAACCGATTTGTAACTCCGGATTCTCTTGGCCCGCGTGTTTCTGACAAAATAACGGTAGTCAAAGACAGACTTCTCAGCATAAGCCCCGGAGTGCTTGGTATTACCGGAATAGAAACCGAGAGCATTGTTGAGGGAATATCAGAAAAAACAAAGCCTGATGCAGTTATCGCCATAGATGCACTTGCATCGCGGAGTATGCACAGAATATGCACCACCATTCAGGTAGCCGACACGGGAATTACCCCCGGCGGAGGTGTTGGCAACAGCCGAAAGGCACTCAATGAATCCACCTTGGGAGTTCCTGTTATAGCAGTAGGTGTTCCTACTGTGGTGGATGCTTCCACTCTGGCTCATGATGCTGTCAGCCATATGCTGACGGAAGTGGATAAGGACGGAGAATATTCCCAAAATGAGGAGAAAAGGTACAATATGATAAAGGAAATATTAGATCCCTATTTTGGTAAGCTTATAGTCACACCTTCGCAGATAGATTGCGTAATTACCAAGGTAGCATCCATTATTGCAGATGGTATTAACAGTTTGGGACATAAAGCGGACTAAAAAATAATATAATGTTCAGGAGGGGGGAGATGATGGAATATAGCTAAAAGCCCATACCTTGTATTTGGACAAAAAAACAAAAGATTTGTAGCCTTTGTACTTGATGCTTCGCTTTTAAAAAGCATTGTGTCATATACTCTCCCAATGATTTTGTTGTTGGGCATGTTCTGGGGATTAGCGGATGGTGACGCAAAAAGCAGTTTTCTGGAGCTGGGTGTTCGAGGCAGTGTGTTTTCCGGAAATTCAGATTATGCCGGTATTAACAATACAGCCAAAATGCTTATATCCGCCAAGGTATCTCCGCTTTTTGGACAAGTGAAAAAAACAATACCTAAAGAAGCGGTGAAGGCTCCGGCTGATAAAAAAGATAGGCAGCCATTGCCAAGAGGTGCGGTCAGTCTTAAAAATGAAACCGATTACGAGATAGATGTGCAGTCACTTCTTAAGGAAAAACTCAAAATTTCAACTAAAAACCCAAAGGTGCTGATAGTTCATACTCACGCCAGCGAGAGCTATACACCGGATGAAAAATATTACTACGAAGAGACAGACAACTACCGTACCGATGACTGCAATTACAATATGATTCGTGTGGGAGAGGAACTCGCAAAAGTGCTCGAAAGCAACGGAATAGATGTAATTCACGACAAAACAATAAACGACCGACCGTCATATAATGCGTCATATAACAAGACAAAGTCTGTTATAGAGAGCCATCTCAAAAAAGACAGTGATATAGTCTTTGTATTTGATATACACCGTGATGCCCTTGGCGGCGAAGGGAATGCCGCAAAATTTGTAAAGAATATATACGGTGAGGATTGTGCACAGGTTATGATGGTTTGCGGCACTGATACCAATCTGGAAAATCCCCGATGGAGAGAAAACCTTAAGCTTGCTCTTAATATCCAGAGTTACCTCGAGGGAATGCATCCCGGCTTTATGCGGCCTGTAAATTTACGCAGGGAAAGATTCAATATGCATCTTACAACCGGTTCTCTGATATTTGAGGTGGGTGCAAACGGTAACACCCTTACCGAGGCGATTGCATCCGCACGATATCTCGGAGAGGGTTTGGCAGAATTTATGAAGGAATGTATAAAATAACTGTCCGGAATCATAGTATGTAACTATGTTACCGGACAGTTGTTTGTCAGTTCTGGTATGTAAGTATGTCGCCTACACCGCTGAATATGTACTTCGGTCTGTATGGAAACTTGTCAATATCTTCTCTTGCGGTTACTCCCGAAAGGACAAGCACCGTATCAACATTGGATTCAATACCGGCTATGATGTCGGTATCCATTCTGTCACCGATAAAAGCTATTTCTCCACTGTGACAGTTAAGCTTGTTGAGTCCGTGACGGAGCATAATGGGATTAGGCTTTCCTACAAAATATGCTTTCTTTCCCGTGGAAATCTCAATAGGAGCAATAAGCGAACCTGTGGCAGGCATAATGCCCGTTGCTGTGGGCCCCGTTATGTCGGGGTTTGCACCAATGAGCTTTGCACCGTTGTTTACAAGCTCTATGGCTTTTTCTATTTTTTCAAAGTTATAGGTTCTGGTCTCTCCCACAACAACATAGTCGGGGTTTACGTCATTCATATATATTTTGTGGTCATAGAGAGCTTTGGTAAGACCTGCCTCACCGATAACATATGCAGTACAACCGGGATTCTGACTTGCAAGAAAAGCTGCGGTTGCCATAGCACTTGTGTAGAAATGGTCGGCACTTACCGTAAGTCCCATTCTTTCAAGCTTCATACTGAGTTCGTGGGGAGTTCTTTCGGGACTGTTGGTAAGAAAAACAAATTTTTTGTCGTTGTCAATAAGCCAGTTTACAAATTCCCGTACACCGTCGAGAATTTTGTTTCCGTGGTATATAACACCGTCCATATCGCATATAAAACCTTTTTTGTTTAATATTTCGTTCATAATAACACCTCATTTATTATTTCATTCTTTGTATTGTCCTTTCAAGAATTTCCGCTGCATCGTACACAAGACAGTCACAGGGACGTTTTTTATAGTATTCCTTATTTCTTTCATCGGGAATATGTGTTGTTTTGTCAAGTCCGGTGAGAGTTTTGCATATTATGGAACCGTTCTTTTTTGTGAATTCATTTGCCATATCCTGAATCAGTTTGTAATGGTCTGCTTTTGCACTTCCGCCGTCGGGGGTGGTGTAGCCAAACATTTTTCCTGCTATTATGCACATACCGCTTACTGCACCGCAAACCTCACGAAGTCTGCCGATTCCTCCTCCAAAGGATGAGGAAATTGCCAGTGCGGTTTCTTTGTCTATTCCTGCTTCTTCGCAAAAAGCAAGCACTACTGCCTGACAGCAGTTGTATCCGTCTTTAAAGTACTTCTGAGCAAGTTCTGCTTTGGTATATTCATTCATAAATATCATCCTTTCATACATACCCATATTACAACTTTTGATAAAAAAAGTCAATATAATACAGATATTGCATTTTATGTATTTTGTGGTATAATATATTTATATACTATGATAAGATAGAGAGGTTTTTGGATATGAACAGTCAAATATCAAAAGAAGCTCTGAATGTAATACTCAAAATGCAGCAAAATGAGCTTACAGAGAGCTATATTTATGCGGAAATAGCTGCTTTTGCAAAGGGCGAGGAAAACAAAAACACTTTAATGCGTCTTGCCGCAGAAGAAAAAGCTCACTATGAAATCTGGAAAAAGTACACCGGAGTGGAGATGAAACCACAAAAAGGAAAAATCTTTAAGTACAAAATGATTGCAAGGGTGCTTGGTTTCACCTTTGCGGTAAAGCTTATGGAAAACGGTGAGGAAGCCGCACAAAAGGAATATGAACTTCTTATGCGTGAGATTGAGGAGAGTGCTACAATCCGTCAGCAGGAGGAGGAACACGAGAATGCACTTCTTGATATGCTGGATGAGGAAAGCCTCCGTTATGTGGGCAGTATGGTTTTGGGTATGAATGATGCCCTTGTGGAACTGACCGGCTCACTTGCAGGCTTTACCTTTGCTATGCAAAACACCCGACTTATAGCCCTGTCGGGACTTATTATGGGAATATCTGCAACATTTTCCATGGCATCCAGTGAGTTCCTTGCAGCCAAAAGCGAGGGCAGAACAGATGCGTTCAAGTCCTGCTGTTACACAGGTGTGGCATATCTTATAACAGTAGCACTTCTTATACTTCCTTATCTTATTATAGATAATGCCGGCTATATGACAGCACTTGCCATTATGCTTGCCATAGTTATTCTTATAATAGCCGGTTTTACATATTACATATCTGTTGCTCAGGGCGAAAAGTTCAGACCGAAGTTTCTGGAAATGTCAATTATCAGCATAACCGTTGCAGTGGTATCTTTCTTTGTTGGTGTACTTGCCAAGAAATTTTTGGGTGTGGAAATATAACTTAGGAGTTTTGTATTATGAAAGAAGTAGTTTTCCCTTACGGCAAAAAGAAGCTGTCGTACAAATTCAGTGATAACGAGCTTTTGGGTGTTCTTGAGTCTTCCATAGAGGAATACAGTCCCGGTCTGTCCGAGGTTGAACTTGTGGCAAATGCAATGGCAAACCCTATAGGAACACCATCACTTAGCGAAATGTCAAAGGGCAAAAAGAATGTGGTTATTATAGCCAGTGACCACACCCGTCCCGTTCCGAGCAAGGTAATTATGCCCCTGATGCTCTCGGAGATACGAAAGGGTAATCCCGATGCAGACATAACCATTCTTATAGCCACAGGATGCCACAGAGGAACAACAAAGGATGAGCTCATAAGTAAATTTGGTGAAGAAATCGTTAAAAATGAAAAAATATACATTCACGATTGCGACGAAAGGGAGAAGCTTGTTAATATCGGAACATTGCCCTCCGGCGGAGAGTGTGAAATAAATTCCATTGCATACAGTGCAGACTTGCTTGTGGCAGAGGGATTTATAGAGCCTCACTTTTTTGCAGGATTTTCCGGCGGAAGAAAGAGCATCCTCCCCGGTGTCGCAGGAAGAAAAACAGTTCTTGCAAACCACTGCTCCGAGTTTATAAACCATCCCAATGCCAGAACAGGAATACTTGAGGATAATCCGATACATAAGGATATGCTCTGGGCGGCACAAAAGGCAAACTTAAGTTACATAGTAAACGTTGTTATCAATTCCAAAAAGCAAGTAATATATGCAGTTGCCGGAAATCCCGTGGAAGCTCACAAAGCAGGGACGGACTTTCTTTCCGGACTTTGCGGTACATCTTCCAAAGAAGCCGATATTGTAATCAGCACCAACGGAGGCTATCCGCTTGATCAGAACATATATCAGGCAGTAAAGGGTATGACCGCAGCAGAGGCAGCCGTGAGAGAGGGCGGTGTTATCATAATGCTGGCATCCTCCGACGACGGTACAGGAGGGGATCATTTTTATCATCAGCTTGCCGACGAAGAGGATATTTCAAAAACAATGTCGGAATTCCTCTCCCGTGGAAGAAATGAAACCCTACCCGATCAGTGGCAGGCACAGATACTCATCCGCATACTTATGCGTGCAACTGTAATATATGTGTCGGAAGCCGATGACAAAATTGTGGAAGCTATGCATATGATTCCTGCACATAGTCTTACCGAGGCAGTAGATATGGCAAAGGAAATAATAAACAAAGAAAATCCAGGTATTGTTGCGATACCTGAGGGAGTGTCTGTGATAGTCAGGAAAGGATAAAAAATGAAAACAGCAGTTGCAATAGATTCATTTAAGGGAAGTCTCACAACCTTTGAAGCAGGCGAGGCGGCAAAGAGGGGAATTATGACCGTATATCCCGATGCGGAAGTGGAGGTTTGTCCCATTGCCGATGGCGGTGAGGGTACAGTTGAGGCAATTGTGTCACAAAAAAACGGAGAATACATAACCGTGAATGTTCACGGTCCGCTTTCGGACAGGGTGGATGCTGTGTATGGTTACATAAAGGACAGTGCCACTGCAGTTATAGAGATGTCAGCGGCATCGGGTATAACCCTTGTTGCACAGCAGGAGCGAAATCCTCTTAACACCACAACCTACGGAGTTGGAGAAGTTATATCGGATGCCATAAGGCGTGGCTGCCGCAAGTTTGTCATTGGTATTGGAGGCAGTGCCACAAATGACGGCGGCATCGGTATGCTTTCCGCTTTGGGATACAGATTTCTCGATAGTGACGGAAACGATGTCCCCCTTGGTGCAAAAGGACTTGAAATGCTATGCAGTATAGATGTTTCCGGAGCACTGAAGGAGCTTAAGGAATGTACCTTTACAGTGGCTTGTGATGTAAAAAATGTTTTGTGCGGTTCTGAGGGCTGCAGTGCAATTTTCGGTCCTCAGAAGGGTGCCACTCCCCAAATGATAGCCCTTATGGACAGATGGCTTTTAAACTATGCATTTCTTACCAAAAAGGTTATTCCCTCTGCCGACGAAAATTTGCCGGGTACGGGTGCCGCAGGCGGTATGGGCTTTGCCCTTACTGCATATCTTGGGGCAGCTCTTACCCCGGGTATAGATATCGTTATAGAAGAAACCTCCCTTGAGGATAAAATAAAAAATGCAGATGTTGTAATTACAGGAGAGGGCAGACTGGACGGACAATCCTGTATGGGAAAGGTTCCTGTGGGCGTTGCCGCAATTGCAAAAAAGCATGGAAAACCCGTTCTGGCATTTTGCGGTTCTGCCGCAAGAGATGCAATAGAGTGCAACAAACACGGGATAGATGCCTTCTTCCCTGTAGTAAGGACACCCTGCAGCCTTGAGGAAGCAATGGATAGTGCAAATGCACAGAAAAACCTTGCTGACACAGCGGAGCAGGTGTTTAGACTTATACAATGCTTTAAAAGAAATGAATATTAATTGTATAAAATGTTATATATAATCTGTAAAAATCGTATATTTTATGAAAAATTACTATGGATTTTTATTAGCAAATGTTGTATAATTATACAAAAGTGAAATTGGAGGGATATTATGCCGACAAATAAAATTGACAATATCATAGCAACCGACAAAAAATATTATATGAATACATTCGGTGACAGATTGCCCCTTTGTTTTACGGAAGGTAAGGGCATAGAGCTTACCGATATAGATGGAAAAGTGTATAAGGACTTTTTTGCAGGGATTGCAGTAAGTGCATTGGGACATGCTCACCCCGTTCTTACAGAGGCAATAAAGGATCAGGCATCAAAACTACTGCACACTTCCAGTGTGTATTATGTGGAAAATCAGGCAAAGTTGGCGGAGAGGTTGTGCGAGCTTTCTGATTTTGACAAGGCATTTTTTGCAAGCACGGGAGCCGAAGCAAACGAGGGAGCCATCAAGCTTGCCCGTAAATATTTTTACAACAAGGGTATAGACCGCTATGAAATAATAACATTAAATAAGTCCTTCCACGGAAGAACAATAACCACTGCTACCGCAACCGGTCAGGATAAGTACAAAAAACCCTATGCACCGCTTACACCGGGATTTGTACATGTGGATATTAACGATATTGATGGTCTCAAAAATGCAGTCAATGAGCATACTGCGGCTGTAATGATAGAATTCATTCAGGGCGAAAGCGGTGTTCATCCCGTAACTGAGGAATTTGCAAAAGCAATAAGAGACATATGCGACAGCGAGGGTATTCTCTTTATAGACGACGAGGTTCAGACCGGAATCGGCAGAACGGGAAAGATGTTTGCATATCAGAACTATGGATTAGTTCCCGATATTATGACTCTTGCCAAGGCTCTCGGAGGCGGTGTTCCCGTAAGTGCGATTCTTGCAAAGGATTTTGTGGCATCAGCCTTTACTCCCGGTGACCACGGAACAACCTTTGGCGGAAATCCCCTGAGCACAAGAGCAGGTCTTGCGGTTCTGGATGTTATGGAGAGCGAAAAACTGTGCGATAATTCCGCTAAAATCGGTGCCTATATAAAAGAAAGAATCAGCACCGAGCTTTCGGATTACATCAAGGAAGTCCGTGGTATGGGACTTATGATAGGTATAGAGCTTAAAGAACCCATAGCCAAAGAGGTAAACTCAAGACTTCTTAACGAACACGGATACCTTGCAGGAGTAATAGGAGACAGCACCTTCCGTGTTGTTCCGCCTCTTATCATAACAAAAGAGGATGCAGACGGTTTTGTTGAGGCATTCAAAAAATCAATTATTTTATAGGAGATATCAATATGAAACATTTACTTAGCTTATATGATTTAACCACAGAGGAAATAGAACAGATATTAGACCTTGCCATAAAGCTTAAGGCTGACAACAAGGCGGGAAGAGAGCATCATATATTAAAGGGCAAGAGCCTCGGTATGATTTTTTCCAAATCTTCCACAAGAACAAGAGTCTCCTTTGAGGTAGGTATGTATCAGCTTGGCGGTCAGGCACTGTTTTTGAGCAGTAATGACATACAGCTCGGCAGAGGTGAAAGCATTTATGACACCGCAAATGTTCTCTCAAGATTTCTTGACGGCATAATGATCAGAACCTATGCTCAGCAGGATGTTGAGGATCTGGCAAAGTACGGAAGCATCAGTATAATTAACGGTCTTACAGACCTTTTGCACCCTTGTCAGATACTCGCAGACTTCCAGACTATATACGAACACAAAGGCAGATTAAAGGGTAAGACCGTGTGCTATGTAGGTGACGGAAATAACATTTCCAACTCACTTCTCTACGGATGCACAAAGCTCGGAATGAACATAAATGTTGCAACACCAAAGGGATATGAGTGTGATGCAGTTGTTACCGAGAGATCCCTTGATACCGCAAAGAAAACCGGCTCAAAGGTTATTCTTACAGAGGATCCCAAGGAAGCCATAAAGGGTGCAGATGTAGTTATCACCGACACCTGGGTAAGTATGGGACAGGAAGAAGAGAAGCAGAAGAGAATACAGATTTTCAAGGATTATACTGTTACCGAAGAACTATTTGGTATGGCAGACAGCGAAGCTATATTTATGCATTGCCTGCCTGCATACAGAGATTATGAGGTAGTACCTGCAGTTATAGACGGACCTCGTTCTGTAATATTTGATGAAGCAGAGAACAGACTCCACGCACAGAAGGCAGTAATGGCACTTACAATGGGAGAGTAAAAAAGGAGAAACACCAAGATGATAAATTCAGGATTTGAAATACGTAACGCATCCGAGAAGGATATAGACCAGATACTTGAGATTACGGAGTCTGCCTTTGTTAAATACAAAGAACTTGCCGGAACGGAATATGACCTTCCTGCCCTTAAGGAAACCAGGGAAATAATTGCCGATGATATCAAAAACAAGCTTGTTCTTGTGGCATATATCAACGGTAAGGTGGTAGGCAGTGTAAGAGTTGCCGTAAACGGTGAAACTGCATACTTAAGCCGTTTCGGGGTTAATCCGGAGTTCCAGAACTTAGGTATCGGTAAGGCACTTATGAACCTTGTCGATATCAATATGAAGGTGCTGGGCGTTAAACAGCTTCAGCTTCATACCGCATCCAAGATTAAATCTCTTGTTTGCTTCTACTACGGCAGAGGCTTCTACATAGATTCCACCACCAAGGAAAGAGATTACATAAGAGCACTGCTTTGCAAGGATTATGTATAAAAATTTGACACGAAAAAAAGGAGCTGTCTCATTTTTGAGATAGCTCCTTTAATACAATTCAGCCATTTTGGAGATGCCAAAATTTCACACTATAAGCGGAATAAGAATTCCTGTTATTATAACAGCACAGCATATCAGCTTGTAGATTATATTCTTTTCCTTAAATACCAGCCATCCGGTAAGCACCGTCACAATAACCGAAGACTGTTTAATAAGTGTCATAAGTGTCACCTGACTATTGGGATTGGCATTGGCTTCAAACAGAAGTTTGTCACCAAGTACAAGTGATATACTCATGAGAGGTATCCAGTAGTTTGACTTTAATGTTTTAACGGATACCTTTTCCTTTGTGATAAGCAGTACCATACCATAAATCAGTGTCATAAAAAGCATAAACCAGAACTGGAGCTGAGATGAATCCATGTGCTTCATAAGAATTTTGTCCATAGTTCCGGATACAGCATTCAGAAAACAGTTAAGCAGTACAGAAATAAGAGTAAAAAGTGTCATTCCCTTGGAGGCGGCACTTTTTTTCATATTTACCATAAGCAGTCCGCATATTACGAGAGTCATTCCGATTGCCTTTGGGACGGTAAAGTCCTCGCCCAGTACAAAAACACCAAGCATAGTGGAGAATACCATTCGCGATAAATCCATTATTCCGTAAAGACTCACAGACATCTTTTTTATTGCATACAGCGAAAAAAACCATGCACCACAACAAACAGCTGCTTTTATGAATGAGTAGAAAATGTATATGCCGTCAAGGTAAAAAGCGGATTTGGAAAAGGGAAGGGTGAGTATAAGTCCCACAAAGGTGTACAAAAACAGAATTTCGTTAGTACCTGATTTTTTTGTTGCGGCTTTTTTCATACCCTCTCTTGTGCCTTTGAGGGCAGAATAGATGATTACAAAATATATCCAGATGTTATTCATACTACCTCATTATACCAATTCTACAGGATTTTTTCCTTTAAAATCTATTTCTCCGAACAGTGCCTTTACTACCGCAGTCACGGATTGCTTTGAATAAGAATATGCATTTATATAGGTTATATCCGAGGTGTTGTAGTATTTGTATATGTATGGTGAGCCAAAGCTTGCAATAACAGTCTTTGAGTTATCGGAGCAGTTGGATGCCCAGATTGATGCCGCCTCGTCACCCCAGAAGTCAACCGGACCTATGGGACGGTGTGTGGTACGGCACAGAGCAAACATAATAAGGTCAAAGTCTCCCATTATCTCTTCAAGCTCATTTGACCAAACATTACGCTTCATGGTAACTGTACATCCGCGATTTTTAAACTCTGTTTCCAGTGTGCAAAGCGCCTCATACTGTTCATCGTCAGGAGTTACGCCGATAATGAGAACATTTTTTGTACCGTCGTCCAATGGAAGAAGTCCGTCATATTCCTTTACAAGTGTAAGGGAATTTTCGGATATGTCCTCGGCAATTTTCTTAAAATATTCGCCGTCAACATCGGAGCTTAAATCTATTCCGTCAAGGATTCCGTATTCTTCTTTGAGAGCGAGTATTCTGTCTACTGCTTCATCAAGGAGCTTTTCGTCAATTTCGCCCGAGAGGATACGCTTTTCCATTTCGTCAATGTATCCGTACGCAGGCCACAGAAGAACATCATTTCCTGCCAGGAAGCTGTCTACGCATCTGTCTATGGAAGAACTTCCGCAGAAACCGCCCATTACCAGTGCATCTGTAACGGTAACACCCTTAAAGCCCAATTCATCACGAAGAAGCTTGGTGGTAAGGTCATGGGAGAGGGTAGCAACGGGGTATTCGCCGTCAATATCATCTGTCTGATAATCTGTAAGGTTTATATGTCCCGTCATAATTGAGGGAGGATTATTTTGAAAGAGCTTGCGGTACATTTTGCCGTAGTTGTCGTTCCAGAATTCAAAGGGTGTTTCGTTATTTACAGAAGTCAGGTGAGGATCTATACATTCGTTGTAGGGTGTGCCGGGATAGTGCTTTAAGCAGGAAATGATTTTTTCTTTCTTAAGTACATCAATCTCCTCTTCAACCATTTCAGTATTGAGCTCCCATTTGTCGCTTACGGCTCTTGTATCCGTTACAGGGCTTCTTTTGGATATATTGATGTCACAAACAGGCCAGAAAATCCAGTTTATACCGGTCTTTTTGCAATCTTCTGCAATAAAGTGTCCTGCCTTTCGGGCAAGTTCCTTATTGTTTGCGGCACCCAGTGCCATCTGGGGAGGAAGTATCACATCTGCCTTTTTGGCAAAAGAACCACTGTCCGCAGTGGCAAAAAGAGGCACTTTCAGGTACTTATTGTATTCTTTGGTTATCTTTTTAAAATCAGGGTTTTCGCCTATAAGCAGTCCCTTGACAAGTCCTTTGTTATTGAAAATTCCGCCTATGGGATAACGCTCCAGAAATTTCTCTACACTTCCGCACATTTCTATGTGCTTTTCTGTTTCGCACAGACATATTACGGTTTGACCGATTTTTTCCCTTAGTGTAAGGTCTTTGCTTGTTATTTTCATATGTACTATACTCCTCCTAAAAAATTATATCATAATGATAGCACAATTTTGATTTTGTATCAATACGCTGTTTAAAGATGTTTTATTGGTTTTTTTAGCATTTTTTTGGATTTGTTGTTAAAAAAGCCACATTTCATAGAGAAAGGGATTTATACTTTCCCGGAGGCACACCAACCGCCTTTTTGAATGTCCGTATAAAGTTGGCATAATCATTGAATCCGCACATAAATGCCGCATCTGTAACGCTTGTGCCATGTGAAAGCAGCTTTTTTGCTTCGGTTATGCGTTTTCCCGTAATGTACTTTGTAACGGTTGTACCACAGTAGCGGTTAAAAAGTCTGGAAAGCTGAGTAGGGGATATAAATGCATTTTTAGCCACAATATCAAGTGACAGTGGAGATGAATAGTTACTGTTAATGTAGTCAATTGCAAGCTGAACGGTTTTGTGGCTGAACTGAGCAGGAAAATCCCCCATGTGACACGAGAAAATTCTGTTTGTTTCAAGAATAAGCTCCGTGGCACGAAGCTTTTTATATACATCATCGCCAATGGGGTGTTCTTTTTTTATTTCCTCAAAAAGAGAAACCAATTTTTCCGTATCTTTTTTGGTAAGTGAAATTTTTGTTACTTTATCACTTCCGTAAAAGCATCCGGAAAGATCTGTCCCTCCGAGAGAGCATTCGTGCAAAAAGGACGGATGTATGTGCAGTATGTATCGGCTAAAAATTTTGTTATCGCCTGCCACAACCTTGTGAGCCTCGTATTGGTTTATTACAAGAAGGTCTCCGTCATCAATATCGTAGATTGTGTTGTCTATAAGAAAGCTTTTTCCGCCTTTAATACACAAAAATATCTCACAGCACTCGTGGATATGTACATTGGGGTTTGGACTGTTTGTATCGGAACAGTACACTCCGAACAGCTTGTTTTTCATAGTGTAGTTTACAGCTTCCGAGCAGGAATCAAAAACGCAATTCATCAGCATATTCTCCTTGGACATAGTGTTCTGCAATTAGTATATCATATAATGGTTGAAATTGCAATAAAGATGTTTAAAACTGCAATAAGGTTGCAAAAAATATGTGTTAAAATCTTTGTAAGAACAGGAGGTGTATAAGGTGCTGACACTTAAAATAATAGGAAATGACGGAAATCTCAAGGGTGAATGGAAAGGTCTTTCCATAAATGCAGAGTATTCCGGAGACCTTTTGCCCGGAGACAAAATAAGAGTATTTGCAGACGGCTGCAGCTTTGTTTCCATGAAGCTTGAACCAAGCTTTTCAGAGAGCATAGTATGGCTTCCCAATAATAGATTTGAATTTGTAATTCCTCCCGAGAGCCAGAGGGGAATGTGCTATCATCCTGATGCTTTTTTGGGTGATACTCACATCATATCTGTGAGAGAGCCTGATGATGACGAAGTATACGGCTACCGCAATATTGCATTAAACTCCCATGACTGCCACGGGGTAGACAGATATTTTCCTCATGCAACGGCAAATTTTGTCACCAGAAACGATCCGTGTTTTTATGAGAGAAATGCCATAGACGGTGTTGTAAACAATCAGGGACACGGCTGGTATCCATATCATTCATGGTCCGGAGGTGCAAGAGAGGACATTGAATACACTCTTGATTTCGGACGGGAAGTTGAAATCGATAAGCTGGTTTTCTTTCTTCGAGCTGATTTCAGACATAACAGCGTTACCGGAATTCCCCATGACTCATACTGGAAGAACATCGATATAGAGTTCTCCGACGGTGAAGTTATCACGGGAGAATTCACTATGGACGGCACAGACCTTAATGAAGAAAATTCAAAGGGCATTGAGGTTTGCTTTGATAAAAAAGTAACAAGGTCTATAAGATTGCATAACTTTAAACAGGCAACAGAGGTTTTGTCCTTTGCGGCATTAACACAGTTGCAGGTATATGGAAATATTATTAAGGAGGATTTAAGTAAAATGGAAGTAAGACAGGCGTCAAATGCAAAAGATGTAAAGCACTACACAACAGAGAGACTTCGTGAGGAATTTCATATTTCAGGTCTCTTTACAAAGGACAATGTGAGAATGGTCTATAGCCATATAGACAGAATTATCACTGCGGGAGTTATGCCCGTGCATCTGGAATTAAAGCTTGAAGCAGGCAAGGAGCTTGCTGCAGAGTATTTCCTCCAGAGGAGAGAAATGGGATGCATCAACATCGGCGGCAAGGGAGTTATCACTGTAGATGGTGTTGAATATGAGATGAATCCCCGTGACGGTATATATATCGGTATGGGAAATAAGGAAATATCCTTTAAGAGTGATGATATCGAAAACCCTGCAAAATTCTACATAAGCTCATGCCCTGCACACACCACATATCCCACAGTAAAGATTGATATCACCAAAGCAAAGAAGGTTCCCTGCGGAAGTGTTGAGGATTGCAACAAGAGAGTAATAAATCAGTACATACACCCCGAGGTTATGAAAAGCTGTCAGCTCGCTATGGGACTTACTCAGCTTGAGCCCGGTTCAAACTGGAACACAATGCCATCCCACACCCACGACAGAAGAATGGAGGTTTACCTCTATCTTGATATGGGCGAAAACGATGCAGTATTCCATATGATGGGCGAACCCACTCAGACAAGACACATCATTATGCACAACGAAGAGGCAGTAATCAGCCCAAGCTGGTCTATCCACAGCGGTGTCGGTACCAAGGCATATTCCTTTATATGGGCTATGTGCGGCGAAAATCAGGAATTTACTGATATGGACTTTATAGAAACAAGTGATTTGAGATAAGGAGATTTTAATATGTTTAATCTTACAGGTAAGGTTGCACTCGTTACCGGTGCGTCCTACGGTATTGGTTATGCCATTGCCAAAGGACTTGCACAGGCAGGTGCAAAAATTGTGTTTAATGATATAAAGCAGGAACTGGTAGACAAAGGTCTTGAAAGCTACAAGGCAGACGGCATAGATGCCGTAGGCTATGTGTGCGATGTTACAGACGAGGATGCAGTTAATGACCTTGTAAAGAAGATAGAAGCAGAAGTTGGTGTTATAGATATTCTTGTAAATAACGCAGGAATAATCAAGAGAATACCTATGTGCGAAATGACTGCCGCAGAATTCAGACAGGTTATAGATGTAGACTTAAATGCTCCGTTCATCTGCTCAAAAGCAGTTATTCCTTCTATGATTAAGAAGGGCGGCGGAAAGATAATAAATATCTGCT
>JAZQBI010000115.1:0-7664 GCA_045545635.1 Clostridia bacterium
GACTTCAATGCTTGGACAGTCACCGGTCAGTTTCAAGGGCGGAGGTCCTTGGGCAGTTATTGAGGGTATTGAGCCGGTCTTTGTAGCGGTCGGGTCTTCCCTCGTTGTGCTGTTCTTTGTTTGAGCAGTACGATAACGATGATAAGGAGTCTCTAAAAAATACACTAAAACAGTTTACAGGAACGGATGTTTGGCTTATAATAAAAGAAGAGTTCGGAGACCGAATGACCGAGCTTATGCAGCTATCAGGTAGTGTGATAAAGGAAGAAAGTAAGAAACGCAATGGCTTACAGCAGGAAATGGACATGGAGCAGCTTGTATATGCAAGTGTCATGTTTGTTGTAGGGACGAGATGCGGATTTGACTTATCTGTGCAAGAACAGGATTTTAGTCAGATCGTAAATATCAAAGACGAAGAGATCATTTACCGTCTTGGTTCCATTGTATGCGATGTCTCCTGTAGTGTTCTTAGAGAATTTAGTCGTAACTTAAAGGCAATCGAGAGCGAAAGGAGAATTGGATATGTTAGAAGAAATGACTTACAAGGAAGTGGACGGACTGTTTTATCCGCAGATAGAGATGCCGGACGAGACGGAGGATCTCACGAAGCTGGGCAAATACGGAAGGATGGCGATGAACTATCTCAAAGAGAACGAGCCGGCAAGATACAAGACGCTGATGAGATTCGGGAAGATGTACGAGAAGATGTCAGCGGTAGAGGAGGAAGCGAACCAGCTGTACGACCAGTTAGAGATGCAGTATCTGGCGAAGCACAAGCCACAGGATCTGTCATCGACAATGGAGATGTGGAAGATAAGAGAGCAGGCGAAGATGCAGGCAGAGGAAGTGGTACTGAATCAGATAGTGATGCGATTCCACTAGAATCAGATGATACAGAACTGAATAGGGAACTTGATGAAATCAATTCATTGGGTGTCAGTAAGGAAGCCGAATATACACAGGCTTCCTTTTTTTTCGACCAGAACGGGCAGGCAAGCATTGGCACCATTCATACTGAGGATGAAAACAATAATCAGTTTATGCGTCAGTTCGAGCAGGACAGAAAAGCTGCATTAGCAGGTAAATACAATTACCTGAATCCAAAGAAGTCATCCACAGTACCAAGTGAGTATATCAAACAGGTGCTTATGAGAGGTACAGGTTTTATCGGTGGCAAGGGCAGGGTATGCAAGATTTTTGAAACAGAGATTGATGCAGGAACCAGGGCAAAGCGTATCAAAGCAGAATATGGTCAGGGAGGTGCAGGCTGGCCGGTTGACGGACTGGGACTGCACGGATATGACACATTTCATGGGAACGGACTGCGTTTTCAGTGGCGAGATGAGGATGGAGAGGTAGAAGGATATGTTTCGTGGAAAGATATCGAAAAAGAGCTTGGTGTCCTTATTCTTACAGGGGAATACCAGCCTGAGACACCTCGTATTGATGAGCTTGCGATGGACGGACTCCGTGAGGATGATGAGGTCATTGATGCCGAATACCGGGAAGTGCAACCGGAGGAGGCAGAATCAGAGATTGATGATTATGCAATACCGGATGAGCCGGAGAGCTATGCTTCTAACAGAGATTATGTAAGTGCAAAAGGCATGACACCACAGGAAGCTGCCGATGAAGACCGGATGATAACACAGGCAGAATATGGTGCTGAGATAGAAGCTGAAACAACTGAAAAAGATCCATCAGAATTGCAGTATATTACACCGATTGATTATGCCAAGAGGATAGCAGAGCTTGATGAAGACCTGCGTGATGCAGCTGAGATTCTGGTGACAGATTGCAGCTGTTACACACCATTTAAAGCATTTCTTATGGATGTTGTGCAGTCTGATTTTGCATTTATGCCCAATAAACTTGACCTTATCAGGGATATCGCATTAGGGACAGATAATGCAGAAAGAAAAGCATATTCCAACAATAAGTATGGTCTTGTGGAGTACTCAATCAGAAGCGGATATGTGAAGATCAGCTATAAGAACAGGAATGGTGTGCGAAAGGAAGGTGCTCTCGACTGGCGTGAGTTATACGAGATTTTATCCTATATGGTAAAACAGCCATTTTACTGCGGAGAAGACCAGAAGAAGTATTATCATGAGACAAAGCAGAAGGCTGACAGGGATAAGATGAATCCGGTCTATAAGAGATTCTTTGATATCGAGGATAGTGTAAAAGCCAATCGTCTTGAAACCAGGGAAAGAGCAATAGCGAATGGCTGGGAAACCAAGATTGATGAGAATGGACATGTGGTTTCAGATGATGCAGTACAGAAAAAACACAACTTCCACTACAACCTCTGGGAAATGGAAAAAGGCGGTGCTAAGACCAGATACCAGTGGAATATGGATGCAATCCGCACTTTAAAGCAGATTGAATCAGAGAACAGGCTTGCCACACCTGAGGAACAGAAAACTCTGTCGAAGTTTGTCGGATGGGGCGGACTGTCACAGGCATTTGATGAGAATAACGCAGGCTGGAGCAAAGAATATGCAGAGCTGAAAGACCTTTTATCTGATGAGGAATACAGTGCTGCAAGGGCAACAGTAAATAACGCCTTTTATACTTCACCGGAGATTGCCATGTGCATAAATTCGGCACTTGTCCAGTTTGGTTTCAGAGGCGGCAATGTATTAGAGCCATCTATGGGTATCGGTAACTTCTTTGGAAGTATGCCGGAAACAATGCATGAAGCAAAGCTGTATGGAGTGGAGCTTGACAGCATTTCGGGAAGAATCGCAAAGCAGCTTTATCAGAATGCCAATATCAGTATTACAGGATTTGAGAATACCACATATCCGGATAACTTTTTTGATGTAGTTGTCGGAAATGTGCCATTTGGAGATTATAAGGTATTTGATCCGAAGTACAACAAGTATAACTTCCGTATCCACGATTATTTTCTGGCAAAAGCACTTGACCAGGTAAGACCGGGAGGCATGGTTGCAGTAATCACCACAAAGGGAACACTTGATAAGGCAAATCCTACTATCCGAAAGTATCTGGCTGAAAGAGCAGAGCTTGTGGGAGCAGTAAGACTTCCGAATACTGCATTTAAAGATAATGCAGGAACCGAAGTGACAGCAGATATCCTGTTTTTGCAGAAGAGGGAGAGAAAGATTGATATTGAACCTGACTGGGTACACCTTGGTGTAACTGAGAATGGCATTGCAGTCAACTCTTATTTTGCAGAGCATCCGGAGATGATGCTTGGATCTATGGAATATGACACAAGGATTTACGGACAGGACAGCAGATATACAGTCTGTGTGAATAATGATGAGAACTTCAATATGTATGAGACTCTCAATAAGGCTATCGGTAATATCAAAGCCCAGATGACAGATTTTGAGAGAGTGGCAGATGAGGCGGAGCAGACGGAGGAAGTTATCCCGGCTGATCCGGATGTGAGAAACTACACTTACACATTTTTTGAAGGAAAACTCTATTACAGGGAAAATTCCGAGATGGTAAAAAAAGAAGTATCACAGACTGCCGAAGAGCGAATCCGAAGCCTTGATGAAATCAGACAGATAACAAGAGAGCTGATTGATATCCAGATGGATGGCTGCAGCGAGGAGGAGCTTTCTGATAAGCAGAAACTTCTTAATGTAAAATATGATGCCTTCGTAAAGCAGTATGGAGCCATTACTTCAAAAGCAAACAGAATAGCATTCAGGGATGACAGCGATTATCCACTTCTTTGCAGCCTTGAGGAAGTAAACGAAGATGGGGAGGTGAAAAAAGCGGATATGTTTTATAAGCAGACGATTAAGGCAAAGACAGTCATAGACAGAGTGGAGACCGCTGTGGAAGCATTAAATGTATCCGTCAATGAATTTGGATATGTAAATCTTGCCTATATGCTTTCTATCTATGAGCCGGATATTATTAATGCAAAGGAAGAACTTGCAGAAAAGTCCGGACAGACAGTGGATGAGATAACGCTAAGTGATGATGCTTTGGCAGAGCTTAAAAGGGCAGTTCTTGTGGAAGAGCTGGACGGACTGGTTTTCCTCAATCCAGACCGCTACAACGAGAACAATCCCGACATCGGCTGGGAGACAGCAGACGAGTATCTTTCGGGAAATGTGAGAGACAAACTTCGTGTAGCAAAGGCTATGGCGGCTGATACAGACAATCCGCAGGCAGAAAGATTTGCAGGCAATGTGGCAGCACTTGAAAAGGTGCAGCCGGAATGGATTGAAGCCTCGGATATTGATGTAAAGATTGGTACGACATGGATTGAGTCGCTTGATTATGAGCAGTTTATCTATGAGCTTCTCAATACACCAAGAAGAGCAAGGGCAGTCAGAAGCCAGTTTTACAATACAGGCATTCAGGTACACTTAAATAAGATGAGCATGGAATGGTTCATCGAGAATAAGAGCATGGATAAGCATTCAGTGGCAGCTACTAAGACTTATGGTACAAGCCGCATGGATGCTTATTCTATTTTTGAGGATACGCTGAATCTTAAAACTGTAACAGTAAGGGACAGGATTGATGACGGTGATGGCAAATATCATTACGAAGTCAATAAGAACGAGACAATGCTTGCAAGGGAAAAGCAGAACATGATCAAGGAGAAGTTCAAGGAATGGCTGTTTGCAGAGCCGGAGCGAAGACAGAAATATGTGGAGTATTACAACGAGACATTCAATAACATCCGTCTGCGTGAGTATGATGGAAGTCACTTACAGTTTCCGGGAATGAATCCGGCGATTGAGTTAAAGCCACATCAGAAGAATGCGGTGGCAAGAATCCTTCTTGGAGGAAACACCCTGTTGGCACACTGCGTTGGTGCCGGAAAGTCCTTTGAGATGATGGCTGCCTGCATGGAGCAGAAGAGACTCGGACTTGCCAATAAGACGATCATGGTTGTTCCAAAGCCACTTATCGGTCAGACGGCATCAGAGTTTTTAAGGCTTTATCCGTCAGCAAATATCCTGGTTGCCACAGAGCGTGATTTTGAAAAGAGCCGCAGGAAGCAGTTCGTATCAAGGATTGCAACAGGTGACTATGACTGTATCATCATGTCGCACTCGCAGTTTGAAAAAATCCCGATCTCAGCAGAGAGAAAGGAAAGAATGCTCAATGAGCAGATTGATGAAATCAGCTATGCGATTGATGAGATGAAGGAGCGTAACGGGGAGCGTTGGACTGTAAAACAGATGGAAAGCCAGAAGAAAAAGCTGGAGGAGCAGCTGAAATCCTTATCAGATGAGAGCAGGAAGGATGACCTTATAACCTTTGAGGAACTTGGTGTGGACTCTATCATGGTTGACGAAGCGCACAATTTTAAGAACCTTGCGATTTTTTCCAAGATGAATAATGTGTCAGGTATCAGCAGCAGTGGAGCGAAGAAGTCAACGGATATGCAGCTTAAATGCCAGTATTTGTCTGAGATAAATGATGGCAGAGGCATTGTGTTTGCGACAGGTACGCCAATATCCAATACCATGTGTGAGATGTATGTCATGCAGCTTTACTTACAGAAAGCGGCACTTGAAGAGATGGGGATTTATCACTTTGATTCATGGGCAGCGAACTTTGGTGAAGTGACAACAGCACTTGAGCTTACTGTAGAGGGAAGCGGTTTCCGTTTTAAGAGCAGGTTTAATAAGTTTACGAATCTGCCGGAGCTTATGAATATCTTTAGAGAGGTAGCTGATGTGCAGACCGCAGACATGCTTGACCTTGATGTGCCAGCCCTCAGAGGAGGCAAGCCTATTATTGTGGAGTCGGAGCCTGACTGGTATGTGAAGCAGGTTATGGAAGACTTTGTTGTGAGGGCAGAGCGTATCAGAGGTGGTGGAGTTGATCCAAGTGTGGATAACTTCTTAAAGATTACCCATGAGGCAAGACTTCTTGGAACAGATGCAAGACTGATTGATAAGGATGCACCAAATAATCCTGACGGAAAGCTCAATAAGGTAGCAGAAAATGTGTGGAAAGAATATGAGAAAGGAAATGCCAACGGTCATATAGGCTGCCAGCTTATTTTTTCGGATATCGGCACACCGGGACCGGATAAGGACTTCACTATTTATGATTATCTGAAGGAAACTCTTATCCAGTATGGTATTCCGGCAGAAGAGATAGCATTTATCCATGATGCCAAGACAGATGCACAGAGGGATGCACTTTTTAAGGAGATGAGGACAGGTAAAAAGAAAGTTCTTATTGGTTCAACGGACAAGTGTGGAACGGGTGTCAATGTGCAGACACACCTTGTTGCAATGCATCATGTGGATTGTCCGTGGAAGCCTTCTTCTATTGAACAGAGGGAAGGACGAGGCATACGACAAGGCAACGAAAATGAAGAGGTGGCAATCTACAGATATGTCACCAAAGGAACCTTTGATGCATACAACTGGTCGCTCGTTGAAAATAAGCAGCGTTTCATCAGTCAGGTTATGACAAGCAAGGCAGTAAGCCGAAGCTGCGAGGATATCGACGAGGCAACACTTTCCTATGCAGAGATTAAGGCGGTTGCCACAGGTAATCCTTTGATCAAAGAAAAGATGGAGATTGACAATGATGTCCAGAGATTAAAGCTCTTAAAGGCATCCTATGACAATCAGAGATATGGACTTCAGGACAACTTTATGATTAAGTACCCGAAGCTCATTAAGACAGCAACAGAAAAGCTTGCCAATGTCCGTGAGGATGTAAAGGCAAGGGATAAGGAGCTGATTGATAATCCGGAATTTGCCATTACTATAGGCAAAGCAACTTACACTGAGCGTGTGGATGGCGGAACGATGATGCTTGAAGCAATCAGCAAATGCAAGACCGGAGAGACAACTGCAATCGGCAAGTTCCATGGATTTGAGCTGCTTGTGGAAAAGAACTTCCTTGACATCAATTATATGGTGCTTCGTGGAAAGACTGAGTACAAGGCAGAACTTTCCACAAGTCCGGTCGGCAGCATGGTAAAGCTGGAAAACCTGTTCAATGGACTCCATGAGAACATTGATTTCTTAGAAAAGAAGATTGAGCAGTACCAGAATGACCTTGAAGCTTCAAAGGCAGAGTATGACAAGCCATTTGCATACAGCAAGGAACTGGAAGAAAAACTGGCAAGGCAGTGTGAACTGAATGCTCAGCTTGACCTTGAGAACGCAAAGGCTGTGGATGCAGACCTGAGCGGACCGGAGAAAGAAAGAGAAACAGATGACAGGATGGAATCTGCAGCAATTGTGGCAGAGGATAAAGGTGCTTATCCAGCCGACAGAGAGGGCAGAACACGATAGGAGAGTGAATAATATGAGCATAAGAAAAGTGGTCGCAGGACTACTGATTACAGCAGGGATTGCCATTATGGCAGTCCCTTTTTTCTGGCGGGCAACAGGAGAAAAACAGACAGAACAGCTCATAAGTGAATTTGAGCAGACATTGGAGGATGATTACGATGAAGAAACAGGTGTGGAGGAAGAGCAAACCTCCATTAGTGAAGAGGATGAAGCCATTTTTAAAGAAGGCGGTGTTATCGGTATCATTGAGATACCGGGCATAGATATCCGGTATCCGGTAATGGAAGGAACCACAAGTAAAGTGCTTAATGCCGGGATCGGTCATATAGAAGAAACAGCAGGGATTGGGGAGAGTGGCAACTGTGTATTGTGCGGCCACAATGGCAGCAGATA
>JAZQBI010000116.1:0-7251 GCA_045545635.1 Clostridia bacterium
GGAGGCATAGGGCACGAAAGCAGGTTTTCTGTAGTTTTTTTATCAAAAATATATTCAAATAATTGCTTTGCCGTATTCCTCGTAAAAGCAAGATTTATAAAAGAAATATCTGTACTTTTGGCATCGTTATACACATTTGTATGTATATCATCGGGACGGATAAATACAAGACTTCCCTCTGGAAAATGATAAATTCTGTCATTTACCATATGAGTTATCGTTCCCTTTGCCACGATAAATATCTCAAAATAGTCGTAGGAATGGGGGATGTATATGTCCTCTCTTCCAAAAACAAAGTGTGCACGACATTCCGTGGATAAATCAATATTTTTTTCCACAGTGTATCTGGGGTAATTGTTCACTCTGTCACCATCCTTGCAAATATCACAATACTTCAATAATTATATCACTTATTCGGTAGAATTTCAACACTTTGTGATGATAAAATTCAACTATGATTAGAGTAGGGAGGTTGATTATGAAAAACATAATGATGATAGGAAACACCCATTTTGATCCTGTGTGGACATGGAAATGGGAGGAAGCAATGTTGTCGATACATTCCACATTTCGCAGTGCACTGGACAGAATGAAAGAGGACGAGGAATTCATATATTCTTTTGCAACACCACCGGTGTTTGAATGGATAAGCCGGATTGATCCTGAAATGTTTTCTGAAATTCAAAATCGCGTAAAAGAAGGCAGATGGGAGCTTTGTGAGGGATGGTGGGTTCAGCCTGATTGTTTCTCCGCATGTGGCGAAAGCTATGCAAGACAAACCCTGTACGGTCAGCGATATTTAATGGAAAAATTCGGTATGTTTTCAAAATCCGTGTTCAATATTGACTCTTTCGGACATAACAGCCAGATACCTCAGATACTGAAAAAGAGCCATATGGAGTACTACTGCATGTGCCGTCCGGAAAAATGGTTTTTTGAAATTCCTGCACCGTATTTTAACTGGCAGGGTAAGGACGGAAGTTGCGTCAAGACTTTTCGCATAGGGCAGTACAGCGAAATTTACAACAAGGATATGGCAACCAATGTTAACCTTGCCGAGTCCAATATGTTGAATGCTCCTTGCGATGAAATGATGGTTTACGGTGTTACAAATCACGGCGGTGCCCCCACCAAAAAGGCTATATCCGACATTCACAAACTGAATGAGGAAAAGGACTATGACCTCATAATTACCTCTGTTGAGGGATATTTCAAAAATCAGGGCGAGCCAACCTGCACCGTGAATAAGGAAATGATAACCAAGAATTTTGGCCCCTATGTCAATGACCGCAAAACGAAAATAATGAACAGACTTGCGGAATATGCAGTGATCAATGCAGAAAAATCCTCTGTTATCGCAGAGCATATGCTGGGTACTGCTTATGACAATGACTTGTTGACTAAAGTGTGGAAGGATATACTTTTTAATCAGTTTCACGATATATTGGGCGGTGCAAGTTTCAAAGAGGCATATTTCGATGCCTATAATCAGTTGGGAGGAGCAATACATTCTGCCAATGAAGCTATGCACCTGAACCTTGCGGCACTCACTAAAAAAATCAAAACCCCCGGTGTAAATGAAGAAAATTTATGGAATTTAATCGTGTGGAACCTTAATGAAACTATGTACGATGGCTATATGGAGGGGGAAATGCAGTGGCTTCACGAATTTCCGGCGTATTCAGGAGGAATTGTTCTTGAAGATGAGTCCGGTACAAAATTCCCCTGCCAGATTATAACGGAAAAATCAGTTATCCCCGGCTTCAGAACAAGAGTATTGTTCAGAGCATCAGTACCGCCTATGGGATACAAAATGTTCAAGGTTATCAAGATTGACGGAGGAAAAAGCGACAAGATAAGGACAGCCAAGGTCCAAACCGACAAATTTGATATTGAATTCGAAGAAAAAACGGGATTTATCAAAAAATTGTATTCAAAGAAGCTGGGCAGAACATTTACAGAAATTTTGAGACCGCAATGCTTTGAGGATCTGGCGGATTCGGAATGCTTCAACTTTAACACCTACGGTACGAAACTGGAAAGCTTTGCATTAGACAGTATAGAAACTGTAGAAAGCGGAGAATTCCGTACGTGTTTAAAAATAAAATACAGATTTCGTAATTCCTTTGTCACGATGTATTACAGCTTTTACAAGGATACAGATTATTTTGATGTCAGATATATTGTAAATTGGAATGAGACTCATATAGCATTAAAGCTTATAAGCAAAGTTGATTACGAAAATTTAATAGTATCTTCTCCTTTTGCAACAGAAATAAGAACAGGTTCTGCAAGTGACGAACCTATGGGTGAATGGCTGAGTATGTATGATGAAAACGAGGGTATTAGTTTTATCGGAGACAGCTCCTTTGCGTACAACAAAATCGAAGATGAGCTTGGCATAAGTGTCCTTAGAAGTTGTATATATGCGGAAATGACTCTTGATGAGGAAATGCCGAAAGAGGATTATCCTGTTATGGAGCAGGGTGTAGCCGAGGGTGCAATTCGAGTGGTAATCCACAAGGATAATTATACAGAAAACAAAATTCCCTACATGGCAAAGTCATTTGTGAACCCGCCGATTGTACTTTGTGAGACGAATCACGACGGTATTTATCCTTCGTGTCACAGCTTTGGAGGTATTAATGCCAAAAGCGTATATATAACTGCAGTCAAAAAATCAGAGGACGGTTGCGGGGATGTAGTGCGTCTCAATGAATTTTCGGGCTTGGAGCAGGACGTAACCTTGAAATATTTTGATAAGGAATTTTCTATACTCGTAAAACCCTATGAAATAAAAACGCTTATGATAAAAGATAAAGAAATTTATGATGTTAATATAACGGAGGACTGAATTATGAAAACTTTGGTATTGCCATTCGGATATCCGGGATATCCTCAAAAAGAGCTTAATGAAAAGATTGCAAATTCCATAGAGTATTTAAAAGGAATAGGAATTGATGCCCATGCAAGCCCTGCTGTTATAACTCTGGAAGATTGTAAAAAAGCAACAGAATATGCAGTCTCATCCGACTATGACTATTGCATTGTTCTTATTGCTTCCTGGATAGAGAGTCCCAATGTGCTTAACGTTATTTCCGAGGCACAGCTTGACAAAATGCCATTGCTGCTTTGGAGTCACGACAATGTTTATGACAGAAAAGCAGATGAGTATATTTCATTTGGTTCAGTGGCAGCTGCTGCAGTGCTCAGGGAGACCTTTGAAGAATTTGGATATTGCTTTAAATTTGTTGTAGGAAATGATAACGACGAAGCTCTTACGAAGCAATTACAGGATTTTGACAGAGCGGCAAAATGTATAAAAAGACTTCGCAGTACACGTATAGGTATGATCGGTTATGCATCTATGGGAATGTACACAGGTCTTGGTGACCATATAAAGGTTAAGAAGATGCTTGGCACTGAGATTGTACATCTGGATCAATATACGCTTGTATCTATGGCAGAGGCTATGGAAAAAAAGCGTATAGAAGAATACAAACCGATTATGCAAGAGGAATGGAATATATCAGAAGATGTTACCCAAGAGGATATAGAAAAAACCATTGCATTTTACCTTGCACTAAAAGACCTTGCAAGACAGCACAAACTCGATGGCGTTACAGTAAAATGTCAGTATGAGCTTTCTATAGAATATGGATTTACACCTTGTGTGGCACTATCTATTCTCGGTGCTGAGATGCCCGTATCATGTGAGGGTGATGTGTATATGCTCCTTACCCAGATGATTATGAATTACATTTCAAATGACACAACAACCTACGGTGATATTCTGGCTTTTCAGGGAGATTCCGTTATATCTGCTGCCTGCGGTTTTGCACCCCGTTGCTTCCTTAGTTCTGCACGGCCTTGTATCAAACGCCACACAGCACTGTACAGCGGACTTCTTGTTACCACAGGAATAAAGGGGGATATGACGGTAACTGTAGGCAGAGTGGCAAACTATGGTGACGGATTAAAAATGCATGTAATTAGAGGAAAAACCGAAGAACTCAACAATTTTCACGAAATTGATTGTCCTCCGTATCCGGGTGCAAGAATACATCTTCTCAACAAAAAAGGTGCTGATTTTGCAAATGAAATTATGAGCCAGCACTATGTAATGGTGTTTGATGATTATGCGGATGCACTTAATTTGTTCTGCGAATTGAAGGGAATAAAAATAGTATAATCGGAGGATATATCATGGATATGAAAAGCAGGTTGACAGGAAATCTAAATCAGCTTATCAAGGTAAGACGCATAACTTTTCGAGATGGACTTTCCGATGGCATAAAAGCTGTAGAGCTGAGTAATGAAAGCGGTCTTTATATGACCTGTATCGAAGATCAGTGTCTTAATATATACGACTTCTCATACAAAGGGATAAATTGCGCTTTTCAGACAAAAAACGGTCTTGTGTCAAATCACTTCTTCAATGGTGCCGCCGATGAGTTTGGCTACTACTGGCCCGCAGGTATGATGTATACCTGCGGACTTGCCAATGTAGGTACGCCAAACATAGATAATGGCATATTTCATCCGCAACACGGCAGAGTAGGTATGATGCCGGCAGAAAATGTCACCATAGAGAAAACGGACAAAGAGGTGATCGTGCGCGGAAGTGTTCGTGACCGTATCTTCTGCGGATACAATTTTGCCTTGGAGCGAACCATTATTTTTCCCTTTGAGGGTAATGAGGTCACTATACGTGACAGTGTAACAAATCTTGAGGATATTCCGAGTGAAATAATGATTTTGTATCATTGTAATTTTGGCTATCCCTTGCTTGCCCCCGGTGCAAGAATAGTAAAGGGAAAAGGTGAGATTACAGATAACCTTGGTAGCGGTAAAAATCCTCAGAATTGCTTTATTGTGGATGGTGCACACACATCCAAGGATGAAGAAGTGTATTGTCATACCAATACTCCGGATAAGGATGGCTATGGATATGCCGCAGTCATAAATGACGTTCTTTCTCTTGGGTGTTATGTGAAATACAAAATGGATACACTACCCATTATTATGCAGTGGAAAAATTTTTGCAGTTACGACTATGCTATGGGACTTGAACCGTCAAATAGTTATATTCTCGGCAGAACAGAGGAACGGAAAAACGGAACACTTCCTGTTCTTAAACCCCACGAAACTAAGGTTTATGAGGTTTCCTTAGGTATTCTTGATGGAAAGACAGAAATATCCAATTTTGAAAAAATGTTATAATAAAAACGGTTAAATCCAGATAAAAAAACAAATCAGACCTTTTACAGTAGTCTGATTTGTTTTTTATTGTAATTATTTTTGTATAATCTCAATACTTCTTTCCAGAATTCCATTCATATGTGCTATGGCTGTTCCGTAGTTTGTTATGGGAATTCCTTGCTCATTTGCAGAAGACACACGGGATTTCATTTCGGTATCCGTTATCATACATCCTCCGCAGTGGACTATGAGGGAATATTTGCTAAGCTCACGGGGGAACTCTCCGCCGGATGTAAATTCAAATTTTATGTTTTTACCTGTGTATTTACGGATAAGATTGGGGAGCTTCACTGTACCGATATCCTTGCACTGTCTGTGATGGGTGCAGGCTTCGGATATAAGCAGGGTGTCACCGTCACATAGACTATCAAGAACATATGCACCCTCAACTGCGCTTTGCAGCAGTCCCTTAACCCTTGCCATAAGGATAGAAAAGGAAGTAAGCTTTATCTCAGGTGGTACTGCTTTGGAAACCTCAGCAAACGCCTGACTGTCTGTAACCACAAGTGCAGGCTTTATTTTTTCAAGTGTCATTTTAAGCTCCGATGGCTGAACAACCACCGAGATTGCACCCGCATCCAGCACATCTCTTATTGCTTGCTGTTGGGGGAGTATGAGTCTTCCCTTTGGGGCAGATTCGTCTATGGGTGTTACAAATATTACCACATCACCGTGTTTTATAAAATCGCCTACCATTCTTATAGGATTTTCCTTTGGCTTCAGGGCAATTATCTTTTCCTTTAGATTTTCTGTATTTCTTCCGGTTTTGGCACTCACACACAGAATGTCACCGTCAACATCTTTTTCGTCGCATTTATTGTACACCGTGATATAGGGGAGCTTTTTATCTTCAAATACTGTGATGAGTTCTTTGTCGTAGGATGAAATTCCCTCATTTGCATCAATTACAAGAACTGCTATATCGGTTTTGTTTATGATTTCATTTGTTTTTTCTATTCTGAGATTACCCAGTGTTCCCACATCATCTATCCCTGCGGTATCGGTTATTATCACAGGTCCCAGACCGCCTAGCTCCATAGATTTTGACACAGGGTCAGTTGTGGTTCCGGGGGTGTCGGAAACTACAGAAAGATTTTGGTTCGTAATAGCATTTACCAGGCTGGATTTACCTGCATTTCTTCTTCCGAAAAATGAAATACGTATTCTCATTGAAGAAGGTGTATTGTTAAGTGTCATAGCAACCTCCCGTTTACATTTTCTTATATTATAATATAAAAGTTACTCAAAGTAAAGAAAAGCATAAAAAATGTAATAACTTTACTTTGGGTAAATAAATTTCAAAAGGTGTTGCATTATTTTTGGTTATGTGCTATAATAACAAAATAATTTTCGGTTTTGCCGATTTAATGCTCTTAAAACCGAAAAATGTTCAAAAACATTACAACAAGAAAGGTAGAAATGGGAAAAATGATTTTATCAGACAATTTAAAAAATGTTCACTCGGATATAAGAGGAGATTTGTATAAATATGCTCTTTCCTTGGAAAAGCAAGGAGTAAGCGTCCTCAAACTCAATACGGGAAATCCCGCCGCATTTGGTTTTGAAATGCCGAGCAGTATCAAACAAAGAATAATTCAGGATCTGGACAAATCCTTGGGATATTGCGATATCCGTGGTATGGAAAAATCCAGAGCTGCAATATGTGACTATCATCGCCAAAATGGAATAAAAAATATTTCCGAGGATGATATTTTTATCGGTAACGGAGTAAGCGAAGCGGCATATCTTATTGTATCTGCAATTATTGGCTATGGGGATGAACTCTTGGTGCCGTCACCTTGTTATTCCCTGTGGACAAATTTCACCTTTTTAGCCGGAGGAAATGTGAGATATTATCAGTGTGACGAAAATAATAACTGGCAGCCGGATACAGAAAGCATAAAATCTGCCATTACACCCAATACCAAGGCAATACTGGTTATAAATCCGAATAACCCGACAGGGGTAGTATATTCAAAAGAGGTTTTG
>JAZQBI010000117.1:0-10137 GCA_045545635.1 Clostridia bacterium
AGACAGAATAGAGTCATTGGAAGATAAGATCATAAGTGTTGCCACAGAGAATAAGAAAGAGGCAGAAAGTAAGGCAGAGCCGCAGGAAAGCCAGTCCGTATCACAGGCAGATAAAAAGATGGTTGATACAGTTGCAGTTCCTCAGAATATGCAGGCTGTGGCAAATGGAATTCCGGTCTATTATCAGATTCCGGTAGTTGATGGTACTGGAAATGTGGTGCAGAGACTTCCGATTGAGCGAAGTGTGAGAAAGAGCAGCAACAGCGGAGTGGCAAGTCTTTTTGCAAGACTGTCATTTAAGAAAAAGTCAAGAGCAGACATTGTAAAGCTGGTTGCATCGGGAGACCTTGTTCCGGCGCAGCTTGTGCAGATTAAGAGTGCAATAGAAAAGGGACTTACTGAGTCACAGCTTGTAGAGCTTATAAACAACAACATTTCAGCGGAAAAGATGAAGGAGATCATTGAGATTGCTGTGCTTGAAAACAGCATGGCAGATTAGGAGGAACTTATGAATTTAGCAGTAGTAAATGAAGCAGTAACAGAAATGAATGGTGTGGAGCATCAGTTTACAGAGGAAGAGAAAAACTTTGTTGTCCAGTTCGCATTCAGAAGTGGCAGCAAGGAAGACACGATTTCTCTTATTGAAGCTTTGGCACATTCAGCGGATAAAGCTGAGTCGGACGAGATTATGGTCACATACAGGTCTAAATATGATATGAAGCCTGCATGGGTGGAACAGGTGGAAAACCTGCTTGTGGCACTTGAAATGTATCGTATCGAGGAGGAGAAAGCAATCAATCATCTGGCAGATATTTTGACTGCTTATGGTATTGATGTATCAGCCGAGGAAATCCGTACTACAGAGACAGAAACGCTTAAAACAACAGTCAGAGAGAAAGTGGAGGTGCGATAATGGCAGAAGAGATTCAGGAAGCGGTGCAGATCATCCGTGTAGCTTATGATGGCATTGAGATTGCCATGAAGGTAGGAAGCGGCGGCATTGCTGCCATGCAGAAGGCAATAGATTTCTTAAAAGGGATGCTTGATTATGAAAAGTCACTTGGCAAGACATCCATGAGAAAGCTGATCTTAAAAGGTGGCGATTTACAGGTGTTGCAGTTTAATACCGAAGATATGAAAAAGGTTGAAAAGATGGCAAAGAAGTATGGAATCCTGTATTCGGTACTTCCAGACTGTAACAGGAAAGATGGACTGAGTGAGGTAATCTTTCATACAGAGGCAGTTCCCCGTGTGAATATGATGATACAGAAGCTCAAGTTTGGTAAGATTGCCACATTTGACGATTATCTGAAGAATGGAGATGAAAAATCCCTTGGCAAGCTGATGGATTTTTTGAAGAAACAGCAGGGAAACGAGAAAAGCCACACGATAGAAGGGGATAGGGTTAATACCGCCATTGACGGACTGATCGAAAAGGTCGGAATGTTTGCAATGGAAAAGAAAGCTATCAGTGTGGATCAGGTCAAGGAGAATTTCAGTATCAATGGTGAGCAGGCTGAAAGTGTTATCAAACAGCTTGAGACAATCGGTGTGCTTGGCAGTAAGAAGGAAGATGGTACGCATGCAGTCATGATGGATAAGGATGCATTTATCAACCGTGTCAGAGGATATCAGGACCTTGCAGAGAGAATGAGGGCAGTAGCCGCATCAAAGAATGCCAATCTTTCGGATGTTACAATCAGTAAGAAACTCATTATTGAGGAGAATGACCATGCAGTTAAGACAAGAATCCCCGGAACATGGGGAGACGAAGCAAGATATGTATGGCTTCGTAAAGAAAACATTATGGACATCCATAATGGAAAGACTATACTCACGTTTCTCGATTCCAATAAGGATTATAAGCTGTATGACAGCCAGAATCGTGTTGTAACAACACAGAAGGGAACAGAGCTTTATACGCATTATGATAAGGTGGAGGCATCTGTCAGGGAGCGTTATGAGAAAGTCCAGAAACAGCAGAAAAAGACCACGCAGCAGAAAACAGTCACTACCAAGAAAGCGAGGTAGTTTTATATGCAGACAACAAAGAAAAAACCATCACTGATATTCATTCTTGTGGGTGCAGTATTAGCGGGGTACCTTGGTTATCTGATAAATGGTGCGTGGTCGGAGGGAGTGGCATTTAATGAATTTATGAACAGATTCAATGAAGTATGTGCTGCTCCCTTTGCAAACTATTACAATACGAATACTATAAAAGCGGTAGCCATTGCATTAGGAATCTATGCGATGGCTATTGTTATGTATTACACCAGCCAGAGAAACTATATGCCCGGCAAGGAGTTTGGTACAGCGAGATTTGAAAATCCAAAGCAGGTTAATAAGATACTGGCGGATAAGGACGAGAATTTCAATCGAATACTAAGCCAGAATGTGAAGATATCACTTGATTTCAGAAGGCTGAAGCTCAATGGAAATATTCTTATCTGCGGTGGTTCCGGTGCCGGTAAGACATTTTATGAGGTAAAGCCGAATCTGATGCAGATGCCACATAACTGTTCATTTATCTGTACTGATCCAAAAGGTGAGATTCTTAGAAGCTGCGGGCAGATGTTAAAGAATAACGGATACAATGTGAAGGTCATCAATCTGCTTGAGATGGATAAGTCAGACTGTTACAATCCGTTTTCCTATATCAGAGAGGAAACGGACGTGGTAAAGCTGATTACCAATCTTATCAGTAATACCACACCAAAGGGTTCCACTCCAAGTGATCCATTCTGGGAGAAAGCAGAAGGATTATTTTTACAGTCAATCTTTTATTATGTATGGCTTGAAGTACAGCCGGCAAAGAGAAACTTTGAGACAGTACTGAAGCTTCTTGGAGAAGCAGAAGTGACAGAGCAGGGAAAGGCATCGAAACTGGATGTGCGAATGAAGTTCTTAGAGGAGAGTTCTCCACTTGGAGCTAATCATCCGGCAGTAAAACAGTACAACAAGTGTATGAGAGGTGCAGGAGATACAGTACGTTCCATTATTATCAGTGCAAACTCAAGACTTGCATTTCTTGAGAATAAGCAGGTTTTACGACTTCTTTCTAAGGATGAGCTGAATCTATCTGATATAGGTATTGGAGTCAATGGTGATGGAGAGACGAAGACAGCACTCTTTTGTGTAATCCCCGATAGTGACAAGTCCTATAATTTTATTATCGGAATGCTCTATACTCAGATATTCCAGGAATTGTACTATCAGGCGGATTTTAACTGCGGTGGCAGACTCCCGATTCATGTGACATTTATGTTAGATGAATTTGCGAATGTTGCATTGCCAGATGATTTTTGTTCGCTGCTTTCTACAATGCGAAGCAGGGAAATTTCCAGTATTATCATCATACAGAACTTTGCCCAGTTAAAGGCACTTTTCAAGGATACTTGGGAAACCATTCCAGGCAACTGCGATACTTTCATCTATCTTGGAGGCAATGAGCAGAGTACGCACAAGTATGTCTCGGAACTGCTTGGAAAAGGCACGATTGATAAAAAATCAAGCGGAGAGACAAAGGGGAGGCAGGGAAGCTCGTCAAGAAATTATGATGTTTTAGGCAGGGAACTGTTTACACCCGATGAGGTAAGAAAGCTGGATAATAAGAAATGTATTATTTTTATCCGTGGATTTGATCCTATCATGGACAACAAGTTTATTCCATTTAATCATCCGATGTTTAACCAGACAGCAGATGGCAAGGGAGAGCCTTATGTTCACGAGATAAGAGGAGCAAATAATCTTATCGGTCCGCCATTTGAGATTCTTTCAGACAAGGCAGTTAAGTATTATGAAAAACTGAAGGATAAGGGCGAGAATGTGTATATAGATTCTCTAACCTATGAGCAGTTTATGATGCTTGGCGATGCGGAATTAAGCAGAAGATTCTCCATGCAGGATGAAGCAGAGCAGAAAGCAAAGATAGACAGGGAACAGGCAAATGAGCTTGAGTATGTCGATGAATCGCAGAAAGCAGATAGTACAGCAACTGCCAGTGGTTCTAGTGGAAACGCTGGTAGTAAGCCTGTAAGGAATCCTGAAAGGGAAAAGCCTAAGTGGGAAGATACTATTACAAACCGAATGCTTCATTGGTCATATACACCTGAGCAGAAAGAGGAGCTAAAGATGGCACTTGCGGCAGGAATTCCTAGAGCAACGATACTGACTTATTTCTATCCAGAGGTAACGGTGGAGAAGATGAGTTCTTATCGAAAGAAGCAGTAAGTTATCGCATAGGCACAGAAGTTGTGGTATACTGTGTCTATGTGAGATTAAAGAAACTTACAAATCGGAAGTTGTGGAGGTGCTTTATGAACGAGAGAGAAAAAATTATCCGATTATGGTTTGATATGTGGATTAAGAAAGCAGATTTAGGAATTGACAATATTTTTACAGATGATGTTGTATATACTGAGAGTTGGAGTCCTAAATATGAAAACCGCAAAACGGTAAAGCACTGGTTTGACGAATGGAATACACGTGGAAGTGTTCTTGTCTGGGAGATTAAGCAATTTTTTCATCAAGGCAATCAAACAATCGTGGAGTGGTATTTTAAAAACAAAATGAATAATGGAAATGTTGAAGAATTTGACGGAATATCTTTAATTGTATGGACACAGGATAACAAAATAAAATCATTAAAAGAGTTTGGTTGCAATCTTCATAATTACAATCCATATCGAGATAGTGATATTCCCGTATTTCGAGAAGAAAAAGCAAATTGGTTTTGAGAGGACTATAAATTCAAGTTTGTCTGACTGATAAATAATTTAATAACTGTTTTACAAAGCACTTTAGCCAATAATAGGTTAGAGTGCTTTTTTCATGCCATAAAAGGAGGTGGTTGAAGCACAACGCATCGGGGAAAGCCCGATTAATCTTTACAACAGGCATTGCCTGATAATCATATAGTAAAAAAACAAAGACAGAGAGGAATGTATATATTCCGTTCGGAAATCAGCCGGATTGGAATGTGTACATTCCTTTCTGGCTTTTTCCATATCTGTCACACATCAAGAAAAAGGAGATTTTTATCATGAGAAAAGAACAGATTACAGTAACTAACAATTCAGTCTGCAATAGTGCAGAAAACAAGGGTTTGGAGGGAAAAGGCATGAAGAGAAGATTACTTCATTTTAAGAAAAGAATGGTTCCGGCAGTATCCGGAGCACTTATGGGAGTAATGCTTATGAGCACTACTTGTTTTGCTGCAGGTACAGGTACTTCCGCAGTAACACAGCCGCTTGAGAACTTAAAGACACTTATCATTGCAGTCATTGGTGCTGTTGGTGTCATCATTCTTGCAAAGAATGTCATGGAGTTCGCACAAGCCTATCAGCAGCAGGATTCATCTACTATGAACTCTGCACTGAAAGGAATTGTAGCAGGTGTCATGATGGCTGGTATTTCAACAGTACTGACATTCTTAGGCTTCTAAGATTGGGGAAAAAGAGTTCCCCTTTTAGTAAAAGGAAAGAGGTGAATAACAAGTATGGATATTTTTAAGCTTGGAGACAAGATCCTTGCACTTCTTGAGGCGGTGTTTGGGTTTTGGAACAATCAGATATCCCTGGTCTTTGCAATGCTTGGACAGTCACCGGTCAGTTTCAAGGGCGGAGGTCCTTGGGCAGTTATTGAGGGTATTGAGCCGGTCTTTGTAGCGGTCGGCTCTTCCCTCGTTGTGCTGTTCTTTGTTATCGGTTTCTGCTCGGAAAGCATAGATGTAAAAGATGAGATGAGGTTTGAGTCTATATTTCGTATGCTTATCCGACTGGGACTTGCAGAATGGTTTGTTGCAAATAATGTCACGATTATGAAAGCGTTTTTTACTTCCATAGGAAATCTGGTGGGACTTATATCTGCCGGGACAACGACGCAGCTTGCCATTGACAGTACACAGGCAGACATCATTAAGGGACTCGGATTTGGTGAGAGTCTGGTAATGCTGATACTTACAGCTTTGCTTGCAATCATCATTATTATCTGTGGATTCTTTATCATTTACACAGTGTATTTCAGGTTCTTAAAGATACTGATTATTGTGCCGCTTGGTGCGATTGCATGCTCCACAATGGCAGGAAACAGAATGGTCAGTCATACAATGGCTACCTACTGCAAATATTTTCTTTCGTGTGTATTCGAGGCAGTAACGATGGCACTTGCAATTGTGGTATGTAATGCATTTATCAATGCAGGACTTCCGGCATTTACAGGAAGTTACGCTGACTGGGCACAGACACTTATCTATCTGTGTGAAATGACATTTACGATAGCAATGACTGTTGGAAGTGTGAAGGGAGCACAGACACTTACAAGCAAGGCATTTGGATTATAGAAGGAGGCAGAAATGGATAATGAAAAGAAACAGGTTACTTATAATTCAAGCATAACCGGAGAAACGCAGGTGACATTTGATATCCAGCAGTATATGAATAACAGGGCAATGTTTATTGGTCTTATGTGTAATGAAGATGGACATGAGGAGCATTTTGGGGATGTGACTGTGAATTTGTCGGTTGCAGCACCAAATTACTGCGGATATCTGAATGTGAATGACATGCCGGATATTGAAAAGTTTATTACAGACAATGACATTGGAGAGTTTACAGGATTCACGCAAAGGAGTGGTTTCTGCGAATATCCGCTTTATCTGTTCAATGTAGATAAGCTTAGAGAACTGTGTCCGGATGGAATGGATAAGTATGAGGCGAATATTGGAATGACAAGAAAGCCGGAGACAAAGGATTTATCAAGATAGGAGGCAGGGACAATGGTAATCGAAGTAAACAAGGATATTGACCGCTATCAGGAATCGGTTGCGATGGGACTTACTGCAAGGCAGCTTATATTTTCCATTGCAAGCGTAGTGGTTGGTGGCGGTATCGTCCTTCTTCTTTACAAGTATATCGGTCTTACGGGTTCTGCTTATGTGGCAATTCCCTGTGTGGCACCGATTGCACTTGGTGGTTTCTATTCCTTTAATGGGATGAATTTCTACGAGTATATGGGAAAGAAACTGCATTTTATGTTTGGGAACAGGACACTTACCTATGTATCAACAGAGGGAGAGCCTGCAATAAAGCAGTTAGAAGCAGAACAGAATGAACAGGTAAAGAAGAAAGGCAGAAAGGCTGAACCGGAGACTGTAACAGCTGATTCGGCTGTAAAGAAGCAGGAGGAGTTTGAAGCAATGAAGAAAAAGACGAGAAACATGCTGCTTGGACTTGTCGCAGTCATTGTGGCGGCAGCAGCAGGCATTGCAGCATATAAGGCAATGCATTAGAAACGAATAGTATCTGACCGCAAGGTCGGGAACACAGCCCGCAGGGTGAAGTTCCCGGCGGGCTTTCATTATAAGAAAGCGAGGTTAGAGACATGGGTTTATTTACAGACGGATTTAAGTTATTAAAGAAGGCGAGTGAGCCTTTGTATAAGACACCTAAATCCATTCAGGAAACCATAGAGATTATGGCGGTGGCTGAAAACGGCATTTTTGAAGTGAGCAAAAATAAGTATTCCAAATGCTACCGCTTTCAGGACATCAATTACACGACAGCAACGGAGGATGAGCAGATCGGTATTTTCGAGAGGTATTGCAAGTTCCTAAATTCGCTGGACTGTAATTATAAGATTACGATCAACAATAAGAACAAAAACATGGATGAACTCCGTGACAAGGTTCTGATTGCTGAGAAAAACGATGGCTTCAATAATTATAGAAGAATCTACAATGACATCATTGAGGAGAAGATTATTGAGGGCAGACAGGGGATTGAGCAGGAGAGATACCTGACAATCACGATTGAGAGAAAGAACTTCGAGGAGGCAAAGGCACAGTTTGCTACCCTTGAGGCAACGATACACAAGGCTTTCATTGAGCTTGGGGCAGAGATTGTTCCGCTTAATGGCAATGAGAGACTGAAAGTGCTCTATGATTATTATCATCTTGGAGATGAGGGCAGCTTTGATTTTGATATCAAAAAGGCAAAGAAGGTCGGAGCAGATTTTAGAAATGATCTGTGCAATGGGATGGTGAAATATTTCCCGGACCATTTTGAGGATGAGAGTAAATTCTGCAAGGCACTTTTTATCAAAAAGTATCCGAGCAGTTTGTCAGACAGATTTATCAATGAGATTACTTCCCTTCCGGTTCATTCCATCACGAGCATTGATGTGGTGCCTGTTCCTAAGGATTTGACTACAAAGGTGCTTCAGAAGAAATACCTTGGTATTGAGTCGGATATCATTAAGCAGCAGAGAGTCCGTAATAAGAATAACGACTTTTCTACGGAAATTTCATATGCCAAGAGAACGGAGAAAAAGGAGATTGAGGAAATCATGGATGATGTCCGTGAGAATGACCAGTGCCTTTTCTTCGTGGGAGTTACTATTATTCTTATGGCAGAGAGCAAAAAAGAGCTTGATAGCGTCTGTGAGACAGTGGAGACTATCGGAAAGCGTAACAGCTGTACGATTGATACACACTACTTAAAGCAGAGGGAGGCACTCAACACAGCGCTTCCGATTGGTGTAAGACAGGTGGAGACAATGCGTACCCTTCTTACCCAGTCACTTGCGGTGCTTATGCCATTCAATGTGCAGGAATTAAATGACAGCACAGGGAACTATTATGGTATCAATCAGATCAGCAAGAATGTGAATATCGGTAACAGAAAGAAGCTGATAAACGGAAATGGCTTCGTTTTCGGAGTGCCGGGTTCCGGTAAATCCTTCTTCTGTAAGATGGAAATGGGCAGCGTATTCTTGTCGGGAGATGATGAGATAATCGTCATAGATCCAATGAACGAATACTTTGATATTGCTGAGACTTATGGTGGAACAGTGGTAAATATGTCCACTTACACGGATAACTATGTGAATCCGCTGGAGATGGATGTATGGAGCCTTGATCCGAATGATTCCAAGGGAATGGTAAGAGAAAAAGGCGAGTTTATGCTTGGTCTTTGTGAGCAGTGTATCGGAGACAGCTTAAATTCAAGACAGAAGTCAATCATTGACCGCTGCGTGAGAAAGCTGTATATCGACATTGCAAGAAGCAAAGAGAAGTATATCCCGGTGATGAGTGATTTTTACGATATCCTTATGGCGCAGCCGGAGGAGGAAGCAAAGGACATTGCACTGTCACTAGAGCTTTTCGTAAATGGTTCGCTTAACATCTTCAATCACCAGACAAATGTGGATGTGGATAACAGATTTACAGTATATGGCATCAGGGACTTGGGTACAGAACTTAGTCCTATCACAATGCTTGTTATGATGGAATCCATTCAGAACAGGATTGTTGAGAATGGCAAGAGAGGCAAGGCAACATGGCTCTATATTGATGAGTTCCATGTTCTGCTTAATTCCGAGTATTCTGCAAAATACTTGCAGCAGCTCTGGAAGAAGGTAAGAAAGCAGGGAGGTCTTTGTACCGGTATCACGCAGAATGTTGTCGATCTGTTGCAGAATTACACAGCAACCACAATGCTTGCAAACTCTGAGTTTGTGGCACTCTTGAAGCAGGCAAATACAGATAGTTCAAAGATGGCGGAGGTTATCGGGGTATCAGAGGCACAGCTTCGTTTCGTAACCAATACAGCATCCGGAATGGGACTTATTAAGTGTGGTTCTGTGGTGATTCCGTTTGACAATCAGATTAGTAAAGATACAGATCTTTACAGACTGTATAACACAAATATCCACGAGAAGATTGCGGAGCAGAAGAAAAAAGAGGCAATGTCGTAAGGATAACAGATGAAATTTATATGATTCTATAGTATAATCAAGAGGTCGGATGTAAGTCCGGCCTTGATGATTATGAATAAGGTATTACCTATGTTTAAGAAGAAACCACAAAGACCCAAATATGACAAGACGAACAAAAAGGCAGTTCTTAAATGTAGCATTTGTACTGGAGAACAGGTGGCTGGGTTTAAGGATATATATACCGGACACTTTGACGAGATTATGCTGATTCGTGACACAGCTGATTTGGATACATTTATGGAAATGTATGATGTGGCAACGATTTCTAAGGAATACTAGTAATCATTAAGGGATGGAAAATTTGAATTTGGCGGTGAGATAAATGAATTATATTAGACAATGATTTTTTATACTGCAGAT
>JAZQBI010000118.1:0-25987 GCA_045545635.1 Clostridia bacterium
ATAGCGTTTTTGTACTCTGCGAGTTCGTAAGGTGCTGTTAACAGCTCCACTTCATCTTCTGTGAGCAGAGGTTTGATATCCTCTCGATTTTTGATGTTATGAATCATAATTGACTGATTTGCAAGTACGGTGATAAGCCAAATAATCTCGTTAAGAGCCATCTCGAAGTTTTTTGAGTTCATCAGCTTTTCACCGAGATTTTCGAGACCGCCATATCTACCGGCGATTTCTTTTGTAGCTTTTGTGGTTAACAGAAGTTCGTACTCCTGACCACCGATTGTAATTACAGTAGCTCTGTCATTACTCATTGTGTGTTGCCTCCTTAAGAACCTGATGTAGTGCCTGAATATACAGGCTCATAAACTTTCTTATACCAGTCGTTGATGACGGTAGTGGAAACACCGGTATCACCTTCGGTAGCTTCTGCCTTCCAAGGGTGCTTACCGCTTGTATCTACCTTGTTTCTTCTCATTACCGTTCCCTCAATAGTAGGTGTGTTAAAGGTAATAGAATCACCTTTTGTAGCGAGAGCAGTAGAAGGAATACCGAACTGTACTCTGTACAGCCAATAGTATTTATACTTGCCGTTGGACTTCTTTGCTCTAAAGCCAACTGCCACAGGGGAGCCACCATCCTCGGTTGTAGAAATAACGACATTGTTCTTGTCAACGGTTACACCGGTAAGGTCTGCAGCGACACTTGAACCGATGTCATCAATGCCGAGAGAAAGAGTGCCACTCTTAAACTCTTTTACTGTTTCAGATGCACCGTCATCTGCGTAGAGGATTGCTTCTGCGAGCTCAACTGAAAGGTCGGCAGAGATAGCTTTTGCAAGCTGAATCGGAGTGCCGTATGTTTCCTCTCCGTTTGTGTCCTCGGTGATTTTTGCATAGAAAAGTTTGTCAAGACCGATTGTTGCCATATGTTTTATTCCTCCATTTCATAAAATTTAGCCACATCAATGGCGTAGTGGTGGTATTCGGTTTCGGTTTCAAATCCGATATACCTTTTATCTGTAATATAAAAATCCAAAGCAATTAAGCTGTGGAGTATTTGATATTTGAGTTTCATGTAGTTTTGCTTTGTGAAAAGAGATATTCGTACCTCTTGGGTTTCGTAAGTAGGCTTGTTGTCAGCGTGGAGCTCTGATGTGTCAACGATAGGAGTAAGAACCACATAATCGTCAGGGGGTTCGGTTGTAAAAGTGATGGTTTCCATCGGTATACCCAAGGTGGTAAATACATTTTTGAGTTCTTTAAGTATGTTCATAGATTTTTTACCTCCGATTCAAAAGTGGACTTCATTGTTTCTATACATTGAGTTTTTGTTGCTCTCTGTGCCGGTTTAAGGAAGGGTTTAGGTGGTTGCCCAGACTTACCGTATTCGATGATGTTGGCAATTTTAGCGTTGCTGCTACCATCTTGTCTCGGCTCACTAAAACCAATCTTTATGTTGTAATTGCCGTTTTTATCGAGCAACACATCAGAGAGGCCAAAGGAATCTTCAAGCTCACCGGTAGACCGTGATTCGTAGGCGGTGTCGTTGCCTATTACTGCTTTTAAGTTAGATTGTGCTTTTGCAAATACAACCTCACCGCCGGCGGTTAATACAGTCTTTGCGACTTTATCAAAATCGCTACCGAGTTTGGATAAATCTTCGAGAAACTGATCTGGCAGTTTTATTGTTGCTTTAGCCACTCGGTATCACTTCTTTTGCGAGAACCTCAACATACATTCCTCGTCCTTTTACATCCTCAACAGATGTAATCTCGAACAGAGTATCGTCACAGACAATGCTCATGGCTGTAGTGACTGTGCAGTTGGGAATTTTACGAAACCTAAAAAGGTCGGTGGCAGAAGAGAATGTAGCTCTGTTAGCCCATCTCTCACTACCGTGCCGACCTTCTCTATACGCTCTGACTGTATGCAGGGAGCGAAGTATCTCTTTGGAAAAACCCTCGTCATCTAGAGTTTTTTCTTTTTTCACAATGCTGATAAAGGTGTTCATTTTGCCGAAGCTCATAATTACACCTTCCAATCTCTGTCGAGGCGTAGCAGCATATTAACCGTAGTCCATACTTGCTGACTTGCCTGTACATTATCGGCAAAGAAACCACCCGTAGAGCCGTCTCTTGACTCATAAAAATGAGAGGCAAGCATTATAATCGCTTGTTCTGTGGTTGCCGGCATAGGGTTTTCTTTGTAGTAACCTTGGCTAATATGCTGATAACTTTCTGCATAATTTGTAGCGGCAGTAATGAAGCTCTCAAGGAGCACATCGTCTGCCGAGTGTTCAAGTATTAAATTGTCTTTAACCTTTTCTAAAAGAGTCATTACTGCCACCTCCTAACGATGGTTTAAGCACCCATCTTAAGGATTTTTACTGCTTCAGGAAGCACGAGCTTGCCGTCAACACGCTCTTTTGCAAGGAAGCCAACCATACCGTTACCGGCATAGAGCTCTCTAAGTTCAGCGAAAGAACGAGTGCCACGGTCACCGATGTTGTAGTAGCTGAAATCACCGAAGGCAATAACAGGAGCACCCTCTGCAACAGTAGGTACAAAAGGTGAAGTGAGCACATCGTAACCGAACAGCTTACCGGGCTCACCTGCCTGATTGGAAGGCTGCCACAGATACTGTCCGTTCTCATCCTTGAGCTTACGGATGAGAGCGATGGTCTGGTCGTTCATAATGAATTTAGCGTTCTTTCTGTAAGGACGCTTAAGGGAATACACAAGGTCGATGATGTTATCGGATGTGATATCGGTAGCGGAAGTTGTTGTCACACCAATCTGACCGCCACCGTCTTCTGCAAAGATACCGAGAGGTTTACCCTTACCGTCACCGTTAAGGAATGCATCCTCTTCAGCATTAGCGAGAGCCTTACCAAACTGCTCGATGATGTAGCTTTCAAGGTTGAAAGCGTTGTCGTAGAGGAGTTCCTCGGTTACCTTTACTGCAACATGAAGTTTGTGTGCATCAAGGTTAATCTGACTGAATGTGGCATCACTAAATGTGAGCTCACCGCCCTCATCAATCCAAGCGGCTGCAGGTTTAGTGCCAGCGATGTTGATTTTGTGCTGACCGCTTGTAGTGATTGTTTTAGCAAGACCACGGAAGATGTTTTCTTCGTTAAGAACATCAATCAAACGGCTGTCGTACTCTTCAGGTACAAGGTAGCCACCATTCTCATCGATACCTTCAGAAAGGATATTAGTAATAACCTTAAAGTTTGTACGAAGAGCCTTAAGCATACCGCTTTTGTACTCGTCACTTGCACGGCCTGACTTTGTCTTATCACTACCGCCCATAGGCTTTGTAACGATAGGTGTGTTTACGGGTCTATTGAGCTCATTCTCCATAGCTTCCATAGCCTGAAGTCGCTCAATTTCTGCAGAGTAGTTCTGAACCTTCTTTTCCATCTCTGCATAGGTCTTTGCATCCTCTTCGGAAAGGAGACCGTCCTTGTCACGGCGTGTTTCCACAAAAGCCTTTGCTGCTTCCCACGCCTTGTTTCGTTTTTCTCTGAGTTCAGTTATTGTCATAAAATTACCTCCAATTTTTAATTAAGTTCAGTCTGTCGATAAGTGCATCGGCAGAAACTGTGTTTGACTTTGTAGTAGATTTTTCAATCTTCTGTTTAATGTTGTTTACAACAGTCTGTCGAGAAAACAACATACTGCTTTTAGGGACTGTGACCTTTTTATTTTCATCGTCTTCGTCCTCGTCTTCTTCGGTTGATGAAGATTCCTTGGTGTCATCCTTTTCTTCCTCATCTTCCTCATCGTCCTCCTCTTCAAATGGGAGGGCATTGCGTTTCATAAGCTCATCAGCGAAGCCTAGCTCTATGGCCTTGTTTGCATCCATCCAAGTTTCCGCATCCATAAGGTGCGAGAGCTTTGCACGAGAAAGACCGGTCTTAAGCTCATAAGCATTGATGATACTTTCTTTGACCTGATTGAGCATGTCGATAGTTTTCTGCATCTCTGCAGAATCACCCATGGCAATTGTCGCAGGGTTATGAATCATAAGCATCGATACAGGGGACACTAAAACCTTTGTGCCAGCCATAGCGATTACAGATGCAGCAGAGGCAGCGATGCCGTCAATCTTAACGGTTACCTTGCCCTTATAATCCATCAGCATATTGTAAATTTGTGCTGCAGCAACACAGTCACCGCCGGGGGAGTTAATCCATACAGTAATGTCACCACTACCGGAGTTAAGCTCATCCTTAAAAAGCTGTGGAGTGACATCATCATCGAACCAACTTTCCTCTGCGATTGTTCCGTTTAGAAACAGAGTCCTCTGTGTCATCTCCTCCTGTGTCTTCTGATTCTTCACCGTCCTGTTCTTCCAATTCCAGAACTTCTTGCTCATCTTCGTTTTCCTCCTTTCCTGCAAAAATACCTGCATCAGCAAGTTTCGTCATACCGCCGTTGACTAGATATAAGTCACCGCCCTCATTTGTAGGGATGCGGTCAAGGTTCTCAAGCTCTCTGATGTCGTTTGCGGACATCCAACCATTTTGTCTTGCGATTGCATATCCGTTCATTCTGCTTTGATAATCACCTCGAAGCAGACCGTCAACATTGAACTTAATAAACAGCTCGGCTTTGTTGTTCTCACTTATTAGGGAACGGATAAGTGACTGTTCCCATCTGATGAGCCAAGGCTCTAAAGTGTATTTAACAAACTCCAAAGACTGCTGTTCAATATTAGAAAAGCTCGACTTCTCAAGGTCGCCTACCATGTGAGGAGGGACTCTGAAAATTCGAGCAATTTCATTGATTTGAAATTTTCTTGTTTCAAGAAACTGTGCCTGTTCAGGAGAGATAGAAATCGGTGTATATTTCATACCCTCTTCAAGCACCGCTATTTTGTTAGCGTTACCACTACCACCAAAGGTGTTGTTCCAACTATCTCTGACCTTCTGTGGGTCTTTAATGGTTCCGGGATGTTCAAGCACACCGCCGGGAGCAGCACCGTTAGCGAAAAATTTAGCTCCGTACTCTTCGCAGGCAATCGCCATACCGATAGAGTTTTTTGCCATCGCAATAGGGCTATATCCGACAAGGCCGTCAAAGCCGAGTCCGGGTATGTGCAACACATCGGAAGGTTGCAAGGTTACTGTGCTACCTTTCATTGTTGGTGCCTCTTCATTTGACCTTTGATAGGTATAATAAAGTCGACCTTTTTCATCTCTATCGACAGTCATTTTATTAGGCATCAGCGGATACAAAGCGAGAACTTCACCTTTGCCGTTTCTTATCACCTGTGCGTAAGCGTTACCCCACAAAAGCAAATGTGTCATAAGCGTTTCTCTAAACACAAACGATGTCATTTCAGGGTTCGGCTCATCGTGCAGGATTTTATAAAGAGGGTTATCAATTGCTTTCTCTTTACCTCCGGTTTTTGTGTACCGATATAAGTGTAGAGGTAATGAAGCAACAGCCTCTGCCAGAATACGAACACAGGAATACACCGCTGTCATTTGCATTGCCGAGCGTTCTGTTACCGACTTGCCGGAGGTTGAACCACCAAAGTATGCACGATATGTACTTCCGACTGTGCTGTTTTTAGGCTTATCACGAGCCTTAAATATTGATGTAAAAATACTCGTAGCATTCACGACCTTTCAAATTATTATTTATAAAACAAGCAGCCCTCTGCTGTCATATACAGATGCACCTGAATCAGCACCGCAGCGAATTGCTCTATCAAGAGCCATAATTGTGGCAATAGCTCCGTCAATCTTCTCTGTGGATTTTTCTTTGTCAGGTTTTATATTGCCGGCAGGGTCTGTCCTAATAAAGATGTTATCCATCATCCATCGCAGGACAGGGTGTCCACCGTGTGCGAGTTTTTGCTCTAGGGTTAGTTTCATAAGCTCTTTTGATGGGGGAGACATATCCTTAAATCCCTGACCGAAGGGAACGACAGTAAATCCCATACCTTCAAGGTTTTGTACCATCTGAACAGCTCCCCAACGGTCAAATGCTATTTCACGGATATTAAACTTTTTACCGAGGTCTTCGATAAACTTCTCAATGTACCCGTAATGAACAACATTGCCTTCGGTGGTTTGTATTAGTCCCTGTCGCTCCCAAATATCATAAGGAACATGGTCTCGCCGGACTCGTAAATCTACCGTTTCTTCCGGTATCCAAAAGTAGGGGAGTATGACATATTTATCGTCCTCATCAAGCGGAGGGAACACCAAAACAAAAGCCGTGATGTCGGTAGTGGAGGATAAGTCCAAGCCACCATAACATACACGGCCTTTGAGCTGTTCTTCTAAAACTTTAAAAGCACAAGCATCCCACTTTTCCATAGGCATCCACCTGACGGTCTGCTTAACCCATTGATTAAGCCTTAACTGTCTAAACGAATTCTCTTCACCGGGGTTTTGCCTTGCAGAATCACAGGCGGCTTGTACTTTATCTATGCCTACCGTTATACCTAAAGAGGGATTTGCCTTTTTCCAAACTTTAGGGTCAGTCCAGTCGTCATTTTCATCTGCTCCGTAAATCACCGGATAGAAGGTTGGGTCAAATTTTCTGCCTTCAAGAATATCCTTGGCTTTTTGGTGTGTTTCATAACAGATGCTGTTGGTATCAGTACCTGCGGTTGTTATCAAAAAGTATAAAGGCTGTGTTCTCGCATCACCTGAACCCTTTGTCATAACATCAAAGAGCTTTCGGTTCGGTTGAGTATGCAACTCATCAAACACAACCCCGTGGATATTGAATCCGTGTTTACTATATGCTTCGGCTGACAGCACTTGATAAAAGCTGTTTGTAGGAGCGTAAACAATTCTTTTTTGAGAAGTTAAAATCTTAACCCTCCTGTTTAGAGCCGGACACATTCTAACCATATCTGCTGCTACCTCGAATACGATTGATGCCTGTTGTCTGTCGGCAGCACAACCATAAACCTCGGCTCGCTCTTCACCGTCACCGCAGGTGAGGAGGAGGGCTACTGCAGCAGCGAGTTCCGATTTACCCATCTTTTTTGGTATTTCAATATAGGCGGTATTAAATTGTCTGTATCCATTCGGTTTCAGAATGCCGAATAGATCTCTTATAATTTGCTCTTGCCAAGGGATGAGCTCGAAAGGTTTACCTGCCCATATTCCTTTTGTGTGGCATAAGCATTCAATGAAGCCTACAGCGTAGTCAGCCATATCTTTATCGTACACGCTGTCCTCCGCCATAAATTTAGTAGGCTCGTAGTTTTGCAACTTTTCTATAATTATCACCTCTCTAAAAAAGGCACAAAAAAAGACAGCCTTTAAGCTGTCACTACGAGAGATAGGCCCGAAGGCCCGTCTCAAATTAAATTGTATTTTTTATAATATTGTTTTCTTGCCGGTGATTATGTCCACCACCGTGGTACCTTCACCGAAGGTTGCCCTCATTTCGGCTAAAATTTCGCCTGTGTCGGCTTTTTTGTTTTTACGGTATTGTTTCAGGGCTTCGGCTGTTTCTTCGCTGTAAGCCAATCGTGTTGCCTCTGTGTCGACCTTATCGGTTATCATCAAAACCTTCTCAAGCATGTCCTCTGCTAAAGCTCTGCCGATGCAGTTTCTTGCAACGCCCTGTTCGTCAATTGTAATCTTGCCTTCTTCAAGGTCGGTTCTAACTCTTGCGAGTTCCTTTTCGGCTTCTGCCTTCCAAAAGGCTCCTAAACTTCCGTTTAGTTCTCTTTGAAATCTTGTCATTGTTGGGCCTCCGTTTGTTTTGTTTTCCCTTTCGGTATACACATATTAACTCTACAGGCCCCGTATATCAAGTTAATTGTGAGGCATAATCTACACAAAGATATTGGAGGAAAATTGTGTAGTTTTGTAACGAGGAACAGAGCCTCTCGGCTCCGCCCTTAAAAAGGTTTACTTGTTAATTTGCTCGAAGCACCACTTGATGGCGTGACCCGAATCCTTGAAGGTTTCTTTGCTCTTTGCCCAAGGGAGGAGTCGGCACTCTATGTCACCAAGTCCTGTGTCTTCCGAGGTTTCAATGAACTCGTAAATCTCTGCTCGGTAGTCACCTTTGAAAGTAAGGTCGGAAACAAAAACTTTGTCGTCAAACTTTATAACCACTCCGTAGCTACCGGAAACTTCAAGCTGTAATTTTTCCATTGTTGTGAAGTTCATGTCCGCACCCCCTTATGCCTTTTTCATAAGGAGGGCAGGTACGATTTCTCTCTTGCCTGTTAAGGTGTCTGTCCATCTTGCGTTTACCTGTGTGAGTCCTGCAATTTTGAAACCGTGCTTTTCAAATTCTGCGAGGGTTGAAATCAAGCCTGAAAAAGTGCTTGAGATTGTGAACTCGTGAATTCCGTTTTTAAGAAGGCACTTTGCAATCTCCTCGATGTCCCTTTCCCAAATGACCTCGGAAAAGTCAATGTACTTTCTTTCGGCATCCTTGCTTTCTTCGTAAGCCCAATAAAGTGTGCTGTTGATTCCTGCCTCTTTAAGGTTTGCTTTGGTCTTCTTTGCTGTTTCAAATGCTGTGATTTTTTTCATTTAATTTTCCTCCAATTTTTCGGGGTTTGTTCCCCTTTCGTTGTACCCATATTAACTCTAAAAGCACACTATATCAAGCTAATTATGAGGCATAAACTACACAAAGATAAACCCCGAAAACTGTGTATATTACAGCGTTTTATGTTTGGTTTTTGCAACCTCTTATTGTTTCGATTATGTGTTCCTGCTCTTCAGGGGAGACCCCCATACTTTGGAGAGCTTGACGAGTTCCGCACTCCGGACAGATGAGGGTTTTGTTGTCCTCCCTTGAGAGGGCAGGAGGTTCGTTGTAGCTCTGCCCACACAAAGGGCAGACAGCGGTTTTTATTCTACCTTTCATCTTAACACCCCACTTCTTCTTATAGCGTTGAAAAGGAAAGACTCGTCAAAACCGAAGGCGTTATAACCCTCTAGGCAGGTTCGCACATAATAACTGCTTGGGATACCAAGCTGTCTGTCTTCGTGCATAATGTACACGAACACATCACGCTCTCGAATTTTGCCCGTTTTGATTCCCTTGATTGGGAGCTTGAATTCCTTTTTGTAGTAGAAGGTTGGAAACCCCTCGTAGTGGTCAAGGGCGAGCTCGTCCCTTTCGGATACCGACCATACCGCCACCGGTACGCTAGAGCCTTCCCTCGGCTCGATTGTTAAGTAAGACCCCGTTTTACTACCCTTGAACAGAAGTTCATAGTCGGGAATTTCTGCTGTGCCGATGATTCTTGCATCGGGGCATCGAGTCTTCATCTGCCTAACATTTAAGTTGCTACCGTAAGCGATGTAATACCTTTTATCCATTTTTATCATCCTTTCTGAAGGAGCACCCTTCTACCACCTTAAGACCGCCGAGGCGGTCGGGTGAAAAGTAGCATAAGGCTAATCCCTGCAGTTTGTATTAGGCTGTTCTGCCGTTTCTAAAGGCGGTGTCGCCATCAAGTCTTTTTGTTAAAACCTCTCTTGCGGTTTTGAATTCGTCACCGATGAATCCAAGTCTTAAAAGCCAAGTTCTCATAGCGTATTTTGGGTTTTCGGTTTGCTGTGGCTTGGGGCTTGCTGTTCTCACTTGCTTTGCCATCTGTGTGAGTGCGAGGCAAAGCTGAATGTAGCTTTTGAGCTGTCCTGCGTGAAGTCCGTTTTTTCTTCCGTTTGAAGGGGCATCGAATTGGAAAAGTCTAAACTCGATTGTGCCTTTTGTGAAAGTGGAGTGGAGGTTGAGCATATGGTATCGGCTTGAATTGTAGTGGTGGGTTCTGCCGTAGCTTGCTCCCTGTGTTCCGTACCAAACATCTGCGAGGCTTGACATTGTGCGAGGCTTTTTTCTGTTGAGCTCGGTTAAGAAGTTTGTGTTTACTGTTCTGCAATACTGCTGTGTTCTTCTGTGGTCGATGTTGATGGCATCAATCAAAAGGCTTTCGTGGCTCGCCATAATGTTTGCGAGGTTTCTTAAAGACTGCGGTGTGTGTCCGTTTGCTCCGATGTGAATGTGAACTCCGCATCCTCTTGTTGCATCGCTTTTTGCTCCTGCTTTTCTAAGCTTTCTTATGAGCTCCTGTAAAAACTCGATGTCGCTGTAGTTAAGTATCGGTGTTACCAATTCGCATTTCTCTTCGTCAATTCCGCTGATGCTAATATCCTTTTGGAATTTCCACTCTCTGCCTTGTTCGTCCCAAGCTGACCAAGTGCAGTATCCGTTTCGGCTTGCTGTGTTTTGGTATCTTCCTGTTCCGAAGTAGTCGGCTGCAATCTTTGCGGCTTTTTCTCTGCGGATGCTGTTCATCTCAACCTCAACTCCGATTGTTTGGTTTTTCATCTGTGTGATTTGCTGTTCTGTTCTTGTGTTCATAATGTGCCTCCGTTAAGTGTTTTCCTTTGTTTTGGTAGTGTCATATTAACTCTAAAAGCACACTATATCAAGTCAATTTGCGACTATATATTACACAAACATACAGGGTGTAATTTGTCGATAATTGTGTGTATTATGGCTCGCTGATTTTCTTTACAATGTCCTCTCCGTAAACCACATTTAAACCGCTCCCTGTGTCCCAACGGACTAGTATGCTACCCATATCGTCAACACCCCTAACGGTACCTTTGGTGCCTATGGGCGGAGCTTGCAGGTCGTCCATCTGTACAAGCTCTACTCGTGTGCCGACAGGGTATTCTTCTTTGAGGGCATCAACGATTGCCTTACTCGGAATCAACATCTTTATTTACCTCCTTGAAAGCCGATGAGCCTGTTAAGTGTTTTAGTAGAATTTTGCGGTGAGGTTTGTATTCATCACCGATGAAGCCGAGCCTTAAAAGGAAACATCTGAAAGCGTACTTTTCATTTACCACCTGCTTGTCGGTGATGTTGATACGCTTCTGCTTTTTGACCATTTCGCAGAGCTTACAAATGAAGGTTGAGTAGGCTTCAAATTCCTCGTGGGTCGTGCTACCGACAAACCAATTGAATTTGATTTCTGTGTCGGTTACCTCAAGGGGTAGGCTGTCGACATTTAGAGCTTTGCAAAACAGAGGACCTTTGACTTGAATTAAAACCTTTAGTTTTTCCAAGTTCTCGTCATCAAGCTCGCTGCGAGGAATGATGATGCACATTCCGTCCGGCTGCAAAAGTTCCGGCTCTTCGCTGTCACTCATGTCGATATCAAAACTCTCATCGTAAAGGTAGGAAAGCAAGCGGTCAAAAGTCTCGTTGCTGATGTTTCCATCAAAGGTGAGGGTTCCGTTTTTGTCGACTACGATGCTACCTACCTTGTAGTTGAAGGTAGGAGCACCGCAGTATTCTGCAGGGAGGGCAAGCCACTTTGAAATGGCCTGTACTAGTCGTTTGCGTTCAGCACCCTGTGCATTAATTTTTACTGTCATAATATGTACCTCCTTAAAACTCTATTGAAACGATACCGTCTGCACACATGTAGCTGACCTCTGTGTATGGGTCTGCCTGTTTCTCTTCGATACCGCTGTCAATCTGATTTTTACTCAAGTAGGTCAATGCAACCTTCTTGGTGATTTTCTTTGTTTTGCCGTTTCTGTCTGTTAAGTAAAATTTCATTGTGGTTGTCTCCTTTTGTTTTGGTAGGTACATATTCGCTCTAAAACGACATTTTATCAAGATGTAATAGTACAGAGAAATGTAGTTTTATTGCCCCTCAAATTGTGTATAGAACACAATGCCAGAGAGTACAAAAATAACATTCGGCAAAGCTACCCCGTTACCCCACATTTTGTATTCAGCAGAATCGCTGTGAGGATTTTTGAGCCACTTAATTATTTGTTTTTCAGTTTTAGGTTTGCTACTTTTACCCATTATTTTTCTGTGCGTTTCGAAGACCTCACTCCAAAATGAAATGTCATCAGAAGTGGGGTTCTCTGTTTCAAGACCACTACACCACCAATCTGGAAATCCTTGTAATCTTGCACATTCGGTCGGGGTTAATCTTCGCACCACATAATTGGGGGCAATTACACCGTTTTGATAGCCGGGGTTGGTGCCGTTCACTAAAGTGGTAGCTTTGTTTTCTGTAAGCGTTACACATTCGGCTTTCATCTGTGGATAGAAGCCGTAAGGAGTTGTTTCCTTTTCAGTAATGATAGGCGGGTCTTTGTAATCCGAAGCCACTAGTGTTTCAGCTTTGTTTTCTTCAGCTCTTAAATGAAAGGATGCCTTGCTAGTACAATAGATGGGATGTGCTACAGCACTAGGTCCCCGTGCGTTTATAGTTGAATTAACTCCATCATCAGAAATGCCGAGGCTTTTTGCGAACTGTTGACCGCAGTTAAAAGTTTCTCTGTCGAGGGCATAAACTACGGCGTGTTTATCTGTGGCATTTAAAGTGAAAGCGATATCCTCGTTTACTCCTGAACCTTGAGGACCATTTTCGTCTTTTCTACCTATCATTGAACCTTGCAGGCACACCGCAGGTTCGCCACCGTGAGTGCAGGATAGTGTTGGCGAGATGTTTTCTGAAACACAGCAGGAACTTTTACCACCACCTTGGTCTACACACACTACAGCGATGCCTCCCTGATTGCAGGAGGGGTTACCGCCGGCTTTGTCTAGTGTTCGTGATGTGGACGCTTTATAAAAACCGCTTGACGGATTGTTAGATTTCATAGCATTGCTGTCTTTGGAGCAAATACCATAAGCTTCAACTACAAAAGGCTGATTATTACCGCCGGTACCATAAGTGGATAAAACAGTCTGACCGACCTCTAACGGTCCTTTATAACGAGTATCCTGCGAGTGATTTTCGAACACAAATGTAGGCTGTGTGTTATCGTTTTTTATACCGCAGCTTGCATCCGTAACGCTTTCTCTAGTATCGGGGGTAGTGTTTTTCCACGGGCATCCGCTCTTCGAAGAATACCCAGACAGGCCTTCTGACTCAAATAATATTTTTGAGGCACACCCGCCTGCAAAATCTGCCACAAGGTAGATGCGTTTTCTTCTTTGGGGGACGCCCCAATATTGTGCGTCGAGGACTCTCCAAGCGACAGAGAAATCATCTGCCACGATTTGTCCTGCGTGAGTCCACTTGTCTTTTTCAGGCATAGGGATAGATATGTCTGCGGATTTGATACTGCAGATTGATTCGAGGACTGCTTTGAAGTCCTGTCCTTTGTTGGAAGAGAAGGCTCCCGGCACATTTTCCCACACGATGAACCGTGGGTATTTACCATTTGTTTTGCACCTCATTTCTTTAACGATTCGTATCGCCTCATAAAATAAGACGGATTGTTTTCCATCAAGTCCGGCTCTTTTACCGGCTACCGACATATCGGTACAGGGTGAGCCGAAGGTGATAATATTGACGGGCTCTATTTCACCGCCGTTGATTTTTGATATATCGCCTAAATGTTTTAGGTTAGGGAATCTCTTTGAAGTTACTCGAATAGGAAAAGGCTCGACTTCCGAAGCCCATAAAGGTTTTATCCCGGAAATCAAGCCTCCAAGTGGAAATCCGCCCGAGCCGTCAAAGAGACTGCCCAAGGTTAAATTATCCATCTGTACTCTCCAATTCATTAAATTTGTATGTTAAGCCGTCACGAACCACGGATACATTTTCAGAAGAGCCGACCTGCTCAATGTATCGTTTCACGATTACATCGCAGAACTTCTCGTCTAGTTCAATGGTATAGCAAACTCTATCAGTCTGTTCACAAGCCATTAGTGTGCTTCCGCTTCCACCAAACGGGTCGAGAACAATAGAGTTGCTCATACTTGAATTCAGTATCGGGTATGCGACAAGCGGAATAGGTTTCATAGTAGGGTGGTCTGCATTTTTCTTGGGTTTATCAAACTCCCATATGGTTGACTCTTTTCTGCCTGTGTACCATTTATGTTTACCTTTCTTTTTCCATCCGAACAGCACCGGTTCGTGCTGCCATTGGTAAGGACTTCTGCCAAGCACCAAGGACTGCTTTTTCCAAATACAAGTGCCGGATAAATAGAACCCGGCATCCTTGAATGCCTTTCTGAAATTTAAGCCTTCGGTATCAGCGTGGAATACATAAATGCTTGAGTCGTCAGCCATAACCTTTTCCATATTTGTAAAGGCTGATAACAAGAACTCATAAAATTTTTCATCAGCCATATTATCGTTTTTGATTTTACCGGCAGAGCCTTCGTAGTTGACATTGTACGGAGGGTCGGTAATAACGAGGTTGGCTTTCTTGGAACACATCAAGGTTTCGTAGGTTTCGGCTTTTGTGCTGTCACCGCAGATGAGTCTGTGTTCGCCAAGTTGCCAGATGTCACCGGCTTTTGTGATGTTAGGCTTTTGGAGTTCTTCGTTTATATCAAAGTCGTCATCTTTTACGCCACTTTCAGTATCTGCACGGAACAGAGACTCAATCTCCTGATCATCAAAGCCTGTTAGAGATACATCAAAGTCGGTGCCTTGAAGGTCAGCAATTAAGAGAGCGAGTTTGTCGGTATCCCAATCACCGGAGATTTTATTGAGTGCTACATTGAGAGCCTTTTCCTTTTCTTCGGTAAGCTCAACAACAACACACTCGACTTCAGTAATACCCATATCAATGAGCACTTTTAGTCGCTGATGTCCGCCCACAACTCTGCCTGTGTTTTTATTCCAGATGACAGGCTCGACATAACCGAACTCCTGTATGGAGCGTTTTAGCTTTTCGTATTCCTTGTCGCCGGGTTTTAAGTCTTTACGAGGGTTGTAGTCGGCAGGGAGTAGGTCAGCAGTTTTCTTTTTTTCAATCACCATAGCTGTATACCGCCTTTCTTAATTCTTCACGCTTGCTGTAATACTCCCACTTTGCAAGTCGACCAAAGTGACCATAACAGGCGGTGTCGGAATATACAGGTCTGCGGAGTTGTAAGTTTTCAATGATAGCCGCCGGTCTTAAGTTGTACACATCAAGTACAGCTTTTCGCAGCGTTTCTTCAGGGGCGATACTTGTGCCGAAGGTGTCAATCTCGACTGCCACAGGGTCTGCTTTGCCGATTGCATATGAAATAGCGACCTGACATTTCTTTGCAAAACCACACTCCACAATGTTGCGAGCAATAGCTCGTGCCATATAAGCACCGGAGCGGTCAACCTTTGTGGGGTCTTTTCCTGAAAATGCACCGCCACCGTGTGCAGCGTGACCGCCGTAGGTATCAACAATAATCTTTCTGCCTGTAAGACCTGTGTCGGCTGAAGGTCCGCCTTTTACGAATCTGCCAGAAGGGTTAATTAAAATCTCGGTGTCATCATCAAAGGGGAACTTCTCAAAAACAGGCCACAGCACATTTGCGATTATATCTGCACGGAGCTTTTTAAGCTGTACATGTTTCTTGTGCTGAACTGAAACGATGATAGAGCTGATACGCTTTGGCTTGTCGTCCTCGTACTCGATGGTGACCTGTGCTTTTCCGTCAGGGCCTATACTCTTTATGATTCCATCGTGCATAACCGAGTCGAGCTTTTCACAAATTTTGTGTGCATACATCAAAGGTAGCGGAATCATCTCTGGACATTCATCGGTGGCGTAGCCATACACCGTACCTTGGTCACCTGCACCGAGGTCGCCGTACCATTTACTTGCATCACACTCACGGTTTTCAAGAGCGATATTTACACCGTCTCTAATGTCCGGGCTTTGCTTATGTACATACACATAAATTAAATAAGCATAAGGGTTGTACCCAACGCTGCATAAAACTCTGCGGACTACATTTCTGATATTTACATATTTTCCGCAGGTGATTTCACCGGCAACAATAATTTTGTGACCGGTAGCCATTACCTCGCAAGCCACACGAGATGACTTGTCGAGCATAAGGCACTCATCTAAAATACTGTCTGCGATAATGTCGCAGAGTTTATCGGGGTGTCCTTTGCAGACACTTTCGGCTGTTTTAAATTTTGTCATTTTATCGTCCTTTCCGAGCGGATAATAGTCGCTCCATTAAATCGTCCTGTGGGCTTGCTCCATCAAACTCAACAGAACTGTTTTCTTTAACCACCTGATAGATTGCAAACCAAGTAGCATTGACTTGCTTGAGGTAGTCTTTGCTCATAGAAACATAAGGACTTGCGATAGCATTGCCGGTGGTAGGGTGCTTTGCAAGGAAACCAAACTCTGATATACATTCCTCGCATTGTATCCATCGGCTTACGCTCATAGCGTACTGTTCGATAAGCTGGGTGTTTACTAACTTTTCACAGCCTCTCGCTTTCAGCCACTTGTATGTTTCTATATACACCTCTTCAGCACACAGGTCTTTTCCATTTTTCTGTGTGGCTTTTAGATAATCTTTAACAGGTGGGATGTCTTCACCCTCAAAATCGGTGGGTGTAGGCAAGACAAATAAGTTGTCGGTTCGACCCTCGCTTATTTTATCTGCGAGAGCTTTCGGCTTTGGCCCTGTTCCCGGACGGGGACCGCCTCGGTTAGTGCCGTCTTTAGCCATAAATACACCTCCTTGGGGTTAATACCCCGTTTGAATAGGGAATTTTGTGCGTGATACCCCACGCCCGTTGCTCCAGATAAAAGTTCTAGAGATTTGACTCCCCCCCCCGGTACACATCAATGCCATCTGTCGCCGTGCTGTGCATGGATTCGAGAGTGGCAGGATTTACACAAAGCAATTAAATTATTTCTATCATGAGTACCGCCTTGGGATAGGGGTACCTTGTGATGTACTTCTTGTGTTGGTGTCAGCTTACCCTCGGCTTCGCACAGCTCACATAAGGGGTGCTGTTTTACAAAGCTGTCACGGATTCGTTTCCACGCTCGTCCATACCTTCGGCGGATTGCCGGGTCTCTGTCGTACTTCTCGTAGCGTTGTGCTTCAGCCTTTTGGTGCTTGTCACAGAACCGCCCTTCAGTAAGCTCCGGGCATCCGGGGTGTGAACAGGGGCGTTTAGGTTTCCTTGGCATTGGCTCACCTCCTTAAGGGCATAATAAAAGCCCTGTAGGGAAGTGCTCCCCACAAGGCTCTGTGTTTTGTGTTCGCTTTTGCTATTATAATATTAGCACAGTCAAGCAGGGAATTATAGGGAATTATATGGAACTCTTTTTGGATTCGAGTATTTTTGTTACCTCATCAAGGGCCTTTTTGTGGAGCTTGATTATCCACTTAACTGTGTAGTGCATATCCACGGCGATTTGCTCCCATGTGTGGAAGCACAAATAACGCTTTTCTAAAAGCACCTGATATTCGTTGTTATTAACCGCCTTTATAACCTCCACAAGTTCTCGCTTAAGGTCAACAAGGTGGTCAATATCACGGTTAATCTCGTCCTCCAAATCAATGATTTTTACAATAGCATCCTCCATCTTCGAAGGGCTACGGCTCGGATTACGGGGCATATCCGATAAAGTGGCGGTGCATTTTGTTGCAAGTTCATTGAGCTTGGAAACTTGGTCTATTTTTGCATCAATGCGTTGGTCAAGTCTGTATGCCTGACCTAAATATTCGGCTGTAGTCATGTTGCGAAAACCTCCTCTTTTAGTCCGCTTATAATTGTTTCAGGATTGGCGTTTGATAAAATTGCGAAATAATTAGACCTGAAAAATCGCTCTATACTGAGAGCTTTGTTTCGAGTTCCTATATCTCGTGGATATTTTTTGAGTGTTTGTAAGCACTCTCTGTAATCTTTCACCGCTACCAAAATAATGGCATTGGCGAGTTCTTCGTATGGGTCTATATTCATATATCCTCCAAGTTTGCTTTTACTGCATCAATAAGTGCAGCTTGTGTTTTATCTTTATTTATCAAGGCTTTCATAATCAGCTCGTCAATAGTGCCTTTTGCGATTATGTGGTGAATAACAACGGTGCTTGATTTTTGACCTTGTCGGTATAAGCGAGCATTTGTCTGTTGGTAAAGCTCAAGGCTCCAAGTTATGCCGTACCACACAAGGGTTGAACCGCCGGCTTGTAAATTTAGACCGTGACCTGCAGATGCAGGGTGTATAACCGCTACCGGGATTTTGCTGTCATTCCAATCCTTGATGTCTTGTGATGTTTTAATTTCTCTGACATCAAACCTTCGCTTAATACTCTCTAAATCGTGCTTGAACCAATATGCCACAAGCACCGGCTTGCCGTTAGCAGCCTCAATTAAATCTTCAAGAGCATCTAGCTTTTTATCGTGAAGGTGAATAGGCATCTTATCCTCGGTATAGATGCACCCGTTTGCAAGTTGAGAAAGTTTATTTGACAGCACCGCTGCATTTGAAGCATCAACCTCGTCACCTTTTATTGAAACCACAAGCTCTTTTTTGAGAGTTTCATATATTTTCCACTCTGTTTCAGAGAGCTTTACCGGGACTTCGTTATAAATACATTCAGGCATATCGAGATAATCTTGTGCTTTCATCGAAAGGGTGATGTCCTCGATTTGCTTATATATATTTTCTTGAGCGTTAGGTAGCGGTTTGTATGAGAAGACCACCATTCCGTTTCTCTTGTCCGGTATAAAGTAGTTGTTTCGATAGTGGCTTATATATCTGCCCAGTCTTTTGCCAAGGTCAAGGATTCTAAACTGAGCCCATAAGTCCATTAGACCGTTTGGGGAAGGGGTGCCGGTTAAGCCGACTATTCTTTTAACCTTTGGTCTTACAAGTTGCAGGCTTTTGAACCTTTTAGCTCTGTGGTTTTTGAAAGATGACAGCTCATCAATGACAACCATGTCAAAGTCAAAAGGTATGTCGCTGTTTTCAATCAGCCAGCTCACATTTTCACGGTTGATTATGTACACGCTAGCTTTTTTCTTTAGTGCTGCTTTCCTTTCAGCCTCTGTGCCTACCGCTACTGAATAAGTTAAACCCTTTAGGTGGTCCCACTTTTCAATCTCTGTCGGCCAAGTGTCTCGTGCTACTCGCAAGGGAGCAATAACAAGCACCTTGCTGACAAGAAAACTGTTCCTGCACATTTCATTGATTGCCGTCAAGGTTATTACTGTTTTACCAAGACCCATATCAAGGAATACAGCGGACACAGGATTCTTTATCATAAAGTCGGTGGCGTATGTTTGGTAATTATGTGGGGTGTACTTCACTATTCACACCTCCCATCAAAATGTCTGATATTACAGACTGTATGTTTTCGGTGTTATCCAAGCAGTAAACTAAAAAGCCAAGTGACTCTAACTGCCTTTTTCGTCTTACTTGTAGAGGTCTCATTTTTTTGCCTGTGGCTTTTAATTCCACAAAGCCTATGCGACCGTTAGGAAGAAGAACAATGCGGTCAGGCATACCGTCAAAATTGGGACTTACAAACTTTGGGGCAAGACCGCCTTTTTCCTTTACTGCTTTAACAAATCGTTTCTCTATTTCTGACTCTTTCAAAGGCTTACCTCCATCAAATTTTTATTGAAGTGGAGGTCGGTGACTCTCGATTCCGTAACTTTTCTATATATAATTTTTTTCTATTATTTTTTTGCTATAGAAAACTTTTATATATGACTGTCACCGACCTCCACTTTTTAGAAAAATAGGGCTATTCTAAGAACTCTGATTTGAGTTTTAATCCCATAACGATATTGCCTGTGTTTGTTTTCTTGCGGTCATAACCGTAGCACTCTAAAGCGGTATAAAACTCTGCTGTGCTACGAGTGAACTCACCTACCTGCAAGCAGTAAGCACGATACGCACTATAGAGCTCGCCCGATTTTTCCATGTATGTTTTGTCGATTTCGCAGCAGTCAGTTAAGAAGTGCATCATCCAGTCGTTGCTCTCTCTGTATTTCCTGATTGCATCCTGAACCTTTTTAGGAGGGTGAGGTTTGTTATTGTTTGCTTTTACCTTTTTTGCACCCTCGATAGCCCAAGTTAAAATGGCACCGCCGGCTTTTTCAAAGAGGTATTCAGAGAAGTTTTTAATATCGCTGCTGCCTTCGATTTTTGCGTCAAAAGGCAGAATGATGAGTCGTCTCCAAGTACCCTCATCAATAGCACCTACCTTTGGTAGATGGTTGGTGTAAAGTACAACAGTATGTGTGGGGTCAAAAGAGAACGGGGCTTTGTATTTCTTTTCGGCATAAATTCTGTCCGTAGAGCAGAGGTTCTTAACTGTTGATGTGTTAAGTCTCATGCCCTCTTCAAGCTCCGCAGCAATAAGCAGTCGTTTGCCCTTTGCTTCGGCAAGTTCCGGTTTTACATTTCTCTTGCAACCTACCGTTAAAACATCGGCGGACATATTACCGCTGTATGTACCAAGCACACGAGCGATAGCGTTCCAAAAAGTAGACTTACCATTACGACCTTCACCGTAAGCGATGATTAAGGCCTCCTCATAAACCTTTCCTATCAGGGCAAGGCCGACAATTTGCTGTACATATTCAATCAGGGACTCATCGTTGCAGAAGAATGTGTTTACAGCATCAAGCCAGATGTCCATACCCTTATTGTTAGCTGATACTGCAGTTTGCTTTGTTAGTAAGTCTTGTGCCTTGTGTGGCTGTAACTCAAGAGTGTCATTACTTAAGTCATAGGTGCCGTCAGGGGTGTTCAAGAGGTTTTCGTTTTTATCAAGCTGTTCAGGGTCTACACTTACCATCGGTCTAACTTCCTTTAGAGCCGAAGTGATGTATTTAGAATCCCTACGCTTAATGACATATTTTTTATAAGCAACAGCGTTTTGATAAAGCTCGAAAGCGTGAGCCTGTGCATCGGTGAAAATAGCCTCGGCTTTTTTGCTACCGTTTTCAGATAAGATGTCAAAAGCACCATTTGACTGAAGCTCTTTAAGTCGTTTTTGTATTTCTGCATCTGCTTCTTCAAGTTGTCTTGTGGTAAGCTCCTGTGCGATAGCCTGTGCCAGCGTTTCGGATTCCTCCCAAAAACTGCCATTGTACTTTAGGTATCCGGTAGCAGGGGAGTATAAAAGGCTTTCGTTGTATTCTCGTGCCATAACTACAGCCTGTCCAATGTCAGAGTAGTCGTTTGGCTTGAGAGTAAGCTCTGCATTGTACTGTTCAGGAGGAATGTATCCGTCTTGCAAAGCCACTTTTGTGCCGAACTTTACAGCACTATTCCAGATAGTGTTAAGTTCCTCATCGTCAAGCGGAGGTACACAGTCCTCGGCTCTCTGCAGGAACAACTGATGTGCTTGTTCGGTGGCACCATATCGTTTGATGATTTTTCCTGCATAATTTGACATGGTGCTGTTTCTTCTACCTTCCGGTACTTCTTTACGAGTTTTGTTGTCCCAAGTAGCGAAGTCGTTACCTTCAAGTAAATCTACAATACTAAACTTACCTTCAAACAACTCAACCTGTGGGTTGGGTGTGCCGAACAAAAGCCTTGCACTATCTAAAGCGTTGTCATCAAAGTATGGGAACGCTGCGGCTATGCGTTTTTTTAGCATTGCATATTCCATCGGTACAATGATGTCAGGAATCGGAAAGTAGATGTGAAATCTAGGACGAGCAGACTTTCCGTTTTTATCCTTCATATGGTTTCTACTGTATACCGCTACAAAGGAAACGCCGGGGAATGTATCTGCAACATCAGAAGGAGTTACCCAATCTTTCGGGTTGTTGCTGTGGTCGTTGTCACAGTCAAGCGGAATGTTGTCGGCTTTTATAAAGTTTGTGTTGCTGCGGTAGTTATCTTTGTACTCGGCAGTAACATGGTCATTTTTTACCGCCTCTACCAAGGTGGCTTTGTCGGTAACTATGTGCTTGTTGGGGTAAATACAATTTGACAGGCTGTGGCAACAGTCTGCTGAATATATCGTCATTTTCAAAATAATCTCTCCTTAATCTTTTTTATAAAAATCACATACATAACCGTCTGCTCTTAAAAGCAAACCGTCTGCCCACTGTGGAGGTTCAGCCATCAAAGTGCAGATGTCATCGAGTGATGTTTCTTTAGGTGCTTCGATAACCACCTCATCGTGAACATGCATAACAATTTTGTATCCGGCTTTGGTAAGACGAATCATAGCCTCGGATAAAAGGTCCCTTGCTGTTGCTTGCACGATGTTTTCCACGAGTTTCGGACCATAGCTTTCAAGTCGCATCCACTTTTTCTGTTCACCGACACCTTCGTAAGTGATGCTCTCACCACCGAATTTGTTGACACCTATAAGTGGTTTTACATAAGTGAGCTGTCGCCCGGAAGGAAGGGTGACGAACATCATTCCGCTTTTATAGGTGAATCTGATGCCGTAGGCTTTTGTAGGAATACGGAGTTTAATGCAGTCTTTTGCCTCTTTGTCTATGCTCCACCACAGCTTAACTATGTTGGGGTTTGCATCCCTCCAAGCATTAACAAGAGGTTGAAGTTCCTCTTCGGATAAACCAAGGCTTAAGGCACCCATAGACTTCAAAGCACCTACTGAACCACCATAACCAAGTGCAAGTTCAGCAATTTTGCCTTTCTGCCTTAAGTGTCCATTTACACCGTTTTTCTCTACCGGTACATTAAACATCTGCGATGCCGAAGCACAGTAGATGTCACCGCCGTTTTTGAATACATCTTGTCGCCATTCTTCACCTGCAATCCAAGCAATAACACGAGCTTCAATTGCTGCGAAGTCAGCAACGAAAAATCGAGTGCCGGGTTTGGGTACAAAGGCTGTGCGGATTAGTTCTGACAAAACTTTCGGGGTTGAACCGAACCTTGGCTCTATCTGCTCATACTTTCTGTAGAGAACAAGATTTCTAGCACCCTCCAAATCCTCGATGTGGTTTTGGGGTAGGTTTTGTACCTGAATAAGCCTTCCTGCATATCGACCTGTGCGGTTAGCACCATAAAACTGAATCAGTCCTCGTGCTCTGTTATCAGCACCAACAACTGTTCCCATAGCCGTATACTTTTTAACGCTGCTCTTTGAAAGAGCTTGCCTCAAAGCAAGTGCCTCTTTTATGTCGCCGTCTGTTTCAGCAATAAGCTCTGAAACCGCAGATTTTGAGAGACTTTCTGCTTGTATTCCGTTATCAGCTAGCCAGCCTTTTAGTTGCACCGGGGAGTTGGGATTTTCAAGTCCGGTGATGCATTTTGCTCTGCCAATGTGTGTGTCTCGAAAATTATCATCACAATCAATGGCACTATTAACGAGTGCCATATCGAGCATTATTCCTCTGTCATTTATCCTCTGATCGAGAGTGTAATTAAGCCATTCACTCTCCGGCACAGGGAACTTCGATAGTTTCTCTTTTATGCCGAGTTCTGTTTCTACATCTCGCATGTTGTAATACTTGAACCTTAACCACTTATCGGGAGCATCACAGGGGCGGTGCCTTATAAGCTCACCCTGTCTGTTTTTTGATAGAGTACAAAAGTAGCGGATGAGGTCTTTGCCTTCTTTTAACTTTTGTTTTTCAAGCTGAAGTACAGCTCCGACACCCTCAAGTGAAAGTGGTAAGCCGAGAGTCGCTGACCATACCATAGTGCAACGCCACGACTTGGGGTTTAGGTATTTACCTGTAGGCATACCTAAGAAGCGAGAAATACAGACTCGCTCAAATTGAGCATTAAAGGCCCACTTTATAATTGAGTCATCAGAAAGAGCTGCATACACATTTGACGGGAGCTCTTCGCCGGCGGTGAAGTCAACGACTTTAACGGGACCACCATCTATTGAGTAGCCGAACAGTAATATTTCAAAATCTTTTGCCTCCGCATACCGATACACTCCGCACTTTGCAAGTGGCTCGGATGAGAAGGTTTCAATGTCTATCGATAATGTTTTCATATGACCTCCTTGACATAGGGCGTTAGGTGGCAGAGTCGCCTCTACCACCCGTTGGATTTATGTTAAGAAAGGAAGTCATCAAAATCTGCGGTGAAGTCAGAAGCAGCGGAACTCTTACCGCCGAGAGGCTCACCATCATTAACCTTCTGAATATTGCCTAAACCACAGGCAATACCTCTGTTACCGTTGGAATTGAAAGCGTAGAAGTTAATGGATACTCTTGCATAACAACCTGAATAAACTTCACCTCTGTCGAGGATAGGCTGAACAGCACGGTCAACAATCTGTGGAGCATCTTTGCTGTTTGCATTGAGGAAGAAGCTGTTTTTATATGCTTCATCGTCACGCTCCAAGTCGCCGTCACGAAGAGGAAGCTTAAGAGCAGCCTTGTTAGGAATTTTGCCACCGAACTTACCGATACCTGCCTGAATAGCGTTGTCGATAGCTTCGTTAATGGCATTGATGGTCTTTGTGTCTGTTTTAGGAATGATAAGTGAAACACTATACTTAGGTGCTCCGCCGTTGATTGATACAGGCTCCCATACATTTGCATAAGAAAGACGAACTGTACCTGTTACTACTTTTGTTGAGTTTTTCTGAATGTTTGACATAATTAATTCTCCTTTATTTCATTAAAATCTTTATCTGCACCCGTTACATTTATAGCCGCACGCTTATCGGATGCCGGGACAAGCGTAGGTTTGCCTTGGGGCTTCTCAACGAAGTTGCCCAATATTTCAGAAAATGTTTTCTTGCCCATGAGCTTTTCCATCTCTGTTATGGAGATGAGGCTCTTTTTATAGATGTCTTTATATCCGGCATCTATGGCTGCTTGAGCAACAGCAGCCTCGTCTGTGTACTTTCTGTTAGTGCGACCTGCGACTAACTTGAAACCGTGCCATTCTTTGCCGTGTTCGATGGCAGCCTCTTGTGCATAGGCGAGTATCTCTTTTGCCCACTTGGTAAGGTCATCGAGCTTTAAGAGGATGTCCTCGATTTCTACATCTGTGAGCAGGGGAGGGAGTTTGAACTCGTGCTGTGCAAGTCGGAGGTTGTCTTCAGCTCTCGCTCGGCACTTTACTGCGGCTTTGCAGAACTGACACCAACTACCGGGAACGAAGTCACCGTCACCGCTGAATGCAAGCTCGGCCTTGGGTTTGAGCGTGTTTTCTGCCCACTGATTAAGCTCATCAACGCTTATCGTCCAAGTGCTGACATTCTCTCTACGGGGTTGAAAGATTGTCATTGAGATTGTGTCGATGTTATAAATAAAATCGAACAGCCTCAAAGCACCGAGAGCATAAAGCATCATTTGTGGATTTTCTTGAGCCTCAACGAGAACGCCCTGACCGTACTTGAAGTCGATAATGTGTAGGACTTTATCAGAAACAATCAGGCAGTCGCCGGTACCGAATCCTTCGGGAACATAGCAAGAAAAGTCGAGCTTCTGTTCAATAAGGATAGTGGGGTCTTTGCAATACTGTTTTGCCTCTTCGATTGCTTCCAAGACAAACTGAACATAATCGTCTGTGTACTCGTCCATCTCATCGCAGTCATATTTGCTGACAGGTTTTTTAGAACGCATCTTAAGAGCTTTCTTGAGCTTATGCTCACATAGTGCGTGAGCTGCCGTACCTTCCGCTGCAGCCTCTGTTTCTCTGTCCTCAAAATCCTGCTCTAGTCGGGCAGAAGGAGTACAGCTCATCCATCGGTGGGCAGAGGAAGCTGAAAGCAAGGCATGTGCATTAGGTGGCATTTCCAATCGCCTCCGCTTCTCTTAAGACATCAGCATAGTGCTGGGGGTCGAGGTTCGTAACATTTGTAGCTCCGTACTTTACAATCAAGGCTCGGCACTCTTCTTTGTATCCGTCCTGTGATTTTCTGACTAGCACATCTCGAACCTGTTGCTCTGTGATGTTTGGAGTTTCGCTGACAACTACTTCTGTATCTGTGTCGGGCTCTGATTCCATCATGGCATCAGCGACAGCTTGTATACTGTCAGCAAGACTTCGCATATCGGATACAACATCAAGCAAGAGCTTAATCTTACTCACAACAACCACCTCCTTCGGTGACCTCGCTTATAGCGATGCAGTTAACCGTCTGTCCGGGGATTATGACGGTAACCTCCTGCATAGGGCCGAACAGCTTATTAAAAAGTCGTTCTCGCATTTTGACTTTTTTACAAGCTACTAAACCGCTGTGGTCGGTTTTGTCTGAAACACTAATTTTGAGTCGGTGCTTCATTTGCTTATCATCCTTTCTAAGGGGTTGGATTTTTTATCCCCTTCAC
>JAZQBI010000119.1:0-6192 GCA_045545635.1 Clostridia bacterium
GGTATAGTATGATACAGGAATTAATAAAAGAGAGAGAATATCCTGATGTTTTAACAATGCTTGATAACACAAAAGCTACTTCCGAAAACTGGGATAAACGAAGGAAAGAGATGCTTTCACTTTTGGAAACATATTCTTACGGAAAAACTCCCGATATGGATGTCAAGGTGTGGGGCGAAGTTACATATTCGGACGATGGCAACAGATCATATGCTCAAAAAGTACTTAGTCAGAAAGTAAGTATTCATATGGAAACACAGCTTGGCGTTTTCACTTTCCCAATCGAAGTTTTTATTCCGAAAAAAGTCAATAGGCCTCCTGTATTTCTGCACTTGGCATTTAGGCCAGTTCCTGACAGATATATTCCCGTAGAGGAAATTACCGATGCAGGATATGCATTGGTGGTATTGGTATATAAGGATGTTGTAAATGATGACCACTACGGAGATTTTTCCGATGGATTGGGTGCATATTTCGGTGTAACCAAAGACCGTAAGCCCGACGAATGGGGCAAAATCGGAATGTGGGCATATGCGGCAAGTCGTGTTATGGACTATCTTGTTAACGAAAGAGATGATATAGACACAGACAGGGTTGCGGTTATCGGACACTCACGACTTGGCAAAACAGCCCTTTGGTGCGGAGCACAGGATGAGAGATTTGCAGCTGCTATATCCAACGATTCCGGCTACGGCGGTGCGGCATCCTCCAAACATGGTACAGGCGAACGTGTAAATGATTTTGTTGTAGGAGGAAGCTGGGATTGGTTTTGCGAAAACTTCAAAGACTATGCCGATGAAAAAGAAGACCATAAGCCCTATGACCAGAGCTTCCTGCTGGCACTTGTTGCACCAAGACTTCTGTGTGTAAGCTCTGCGGTTCTGGATTTGGAAGCGGACCCGCTGGCAGAGTTTCTTACATCTTGTAATGCTTCAAAGGCTTGGGAGCTTTTGGGTAAGAAAGGTCTTGTATGTGAAGACAGAAAGCCTGCTGTCGGCGACCTCTGGATTGACGGAAATGTGTGCTATCATCTGAGAGACCACGGACACGCCCTTTCCAGAGAAGACTGGGGAGCATATATAAAGTTTCTTAACAAAAAGTTTAAATAAAAGGAGAGAAGAAAATGAAAAAGAATCTTAAACGCTTGAGTGCGTTGATACTGTGCTTATGCATGGTTGCCATGACACTCGTTGCCGTTCCGGTATCAGCCACGGGAACAGCCGTTGCAGTTGATGACTTTGAAACCGGAAATGTGGGAACTATAAGTGGTACAAGTAGTATGTACTATACAAGTAGTTCTGCAAGCGGATTGTTTGTTAAACCGAACAATACTATCGGTAAGCATCTTTCAATTTCAACTGATAAGGGTTATAACGGTGGTTCTGCACTCTATGCTCATTGTGACACATCAACTGCAGGTTCAGGAACAACAACGCGATATACCGGATCCACATTGGCTACAAGAGCCATTACACTTACATCAAACAGCGCTTTTATTATGCGCTATAAGTTGAATTTTGAGAGTTTTCCTAAGAATGCTCTGTATGACACTACTTTGGCATATATGTCCGCAATACGAGAAGCAGGTGCCAACCCTGCATCATCAGGTCAGGGTTTTCACTTAAGAACAGATAATAAAATCTACGGAAATGGTACAACATCTGGTAATTTTAGTGTTACCAATGGTGAGTGGTATGATGTTGTTACAATGGTAAAAGGTACAGGCACCAACAAACATACATCGGTATATATTCTTAATGAAGCAGGCGAGATAGAGCTTACAGCAGAAAGAGATATAACAAAAGTAACATCAGATACTGTTCATTTCTGGCCATTTTATGTGTTATCATATGTATATACAACCGATACACCCCTTCGTTTTGTAGTTGACAATGCAAAACTTATGGAATACACTACAGATCTTGCCCCCGGTATAGATTCTTTTGGTTCAAACATAGCAAATAACGATAAGAACATTGCGTTAGACAAAACCTTTAATCTTGCCTTTGACCAGGCTATGACAGCACCTGTGTATGGTGAGGGAGGAACAGTTAAGTTGTATAAGACTTCTGATGCAACTAAAACACCTGTTTCGGCTAAAATAGAAAATGTAACATTTAATAGCTTTACTTTAAATCCTGACAGTAATCTGGAGTCAAATACCGAGTACACTATTGATATTTCCGCATTGACAAACACTTCAAATAAAGCTGTTGAAGATACATACAAAACCATCAATTTCAAAACCTTAGATGCAGCCACTGACCCTGTTACATTTGATTCCGCTTCGTATGGCTCACTGCGTAAACCTTTCACCGCTGATTCCAAAGTGGGTTTAAATGACAATATCTACCTCACCTTTGACAAGGCGGTTGCTACGCCTTCGGAAAATGCAGTTACAATCACCGGTGCAACCGGTTCTGTTCCGGTTTCTCTTAGCGTAGAGGCAGACGGAAAAACCGTCAAGGTTTCTCATGCAAATGCATTTCTGCTGAATAATTCTTATACTATTGATTTTTCAGGCATTACATCAAAGGCAGGAGGAGGACTTATCGGCGATACAACATCTTTTGTTTTTTCAACTGTTGAAAACCGTAAGGCAGAATTGTGGCAGGAAGATTTTGAAAGTATCACCACCGACGAAGCAGGCGTTCCTCTTTCAGGATATGAAGATAGTGAAGTTATTTCTAATGAATATACCGCAGAATCTCCCGTTATACGCAAAGGCGTTGGAGTAAACGGTTCAAACGGAATTCAGATTACAAAAGATTCAAACAACTATTTTCAACCACGCACAATACCACTTGAGTTTGATTATAACGAAACTGTTTTTGTAGAGTATAAATTCAAATTTAATTCTATTGATATCCGAGATACTGAAACAAGTCTCGAAGCTACTTGCGGTTCATTTAAAGCATCAACTGCCGATGCTGAATCCATATTGAAGATAACCAGAAAAAAATTCGACCGATTTTATTTCTGTAAAGCCACTACACCGATAGAGCCTATGTACTTTAACACTTGGTACACGGTTGTTTTCAAGATTACAAAAGCCACTACAGAAACCGCAGATAATTTCATTACAACAGCTTATGTATATGATGAAGACGGACTCTTTGTATGTGAGAATACAAAAAAAATTGTCCCTGATGATGCAAATGATCCAACTTTCTATCTTTTTGTCGAAGCGAAAGCATCACGCTTTGATTTGTGCATAGATGACCTGAAGATTTATCGTATAGCAGGAAGTCATAAATTTAACCTTGTTGGAAAAAATAGCTCTATCGAAAACGGCAAAATGAAACCTTCAAAGCATTTTACACTTACTTTCAATCAGCCTATGGATAAACTCACAGCTGCTTACAATTCTGACTCCATCAATAAAGTTAAATTATACAAAGGAGACACGCAGATTGATACAAAGGTAAGCTATGTAGGAGCAAACGAGCTTCGTCTCACACCAAGTGAAGAGCTTATTGACGGTGCAACATATACACTCAAATTTGCAAATGATTTCCTTCCTCTTTCAGGAAACGGCTCTTATCTTTCTGAGATGGATTTTGAGTTGACACCTACCTATGATGTAAAAGCAAAGGAATGTGCACTTTCTTTGGTCCCAACTGACGGAAGCCTTGCTGCAGGAACAGATATATCACTCAGCCTTACAAACAGTTCTTCGGCAATAGGAGATGCGGTTATAGTTGCTGCATTCTACAGCGGAGACAGACTCAAAAAGCTCGTTGATATGGAAATTTTTGAAAATGTAAGCATAGGTGCAGGAAACAGCACAGTTCCCCTCACATTATCAGATAATTACAGTGGCGTGGGTTATGTTGAATTTATGCTTTATGACAGTTTAACCAGCCTCAAGCCGCTTATGCACAGCTACAAGGTTAAATAATAGAAAGGGAGGAAAAGCGAATGAAAGCAATACGAAAAATATCGGCTCTTTTGCTGATTGCAGCTTTGGTTTTGAGTTCTTGTCTTGTATCCTTGGCAGCTGCTGAACCAACCTTAGTTAAAAGCTACGGAGCGCAAAGCTATGTAACAGTAAAGGGCAATGCAGGAGCAGAAAATGCAGGCTATGCTGCAAGCCTTATGCTTGTTAGTAACGGTGCTGACCCGTCAAAGGAAACAATCGGCTATATTGGTCAGGTTATTATTGAAGAGGACGGCAACTACCAGTTTGAATTTTCTTTCGATGATTTTACATATACTGACGGAGCAGTTGACAACTATGAGCTCGTATTAAATGTTAACGGCGAAAGAATGGAAGATACTATTACTGAAGCAACAGCAGTTACTGATTTTGTTTCATTTGATTTGGATTTTACAGTTGATAAATTCGGTAAGGCAGATGTATATCTTTCAAATGAATATGATTTAAGGGATTTAAGCTATACACTGATATTTGCTTTCTATGATAAAGACGGCTCGCTCGTTGCAACAAGAACCGAAAAGAAATATACAGGGGATTCCGGCAGAGTACATTATACATACTCAGATATTCCTGTTGGAACAGCGAATGTAAAAGCATTTTTGTGGGAAGACACAAAGAATGTTGTTCCCCTTGCCAAGGCTGATAAAATCAATGTTCTTGAGTACACAGAGAGCAGAAAAGTAAAGTATCTTACAATGGCACCCGGAATTGACGAAACAGAGAGAAACTTTGCATGGTTTGATGATGTTAATGTTGATGGTGCAAGAGTTCAGTATGCACCAAAGATAAATACAGAAAATCTCGAAGCCAATTTTGACTCTCCTGATGCAAAAATTGCAGTGGGCGAAAGCGGCATTATAGATGTATCAGATTCTGTCGGTAAAGCCAGAGCTGACGGGGCATATAGATTCACATTCTTTTATGATTATACCTATGCAAAAGTTACAATAACTGATCTTTTACCCGGTACTGAGTACGTATACAGAGTAGGTGACAAGATTGGTTGGTGCGATGGCATTTATGAATTTAAAACCGATAATCCAAAAGAGGATGGATTTAAGTTCCTTCTTTTCTCTGATGAGCACTTAGGAAACGGTGCCGGAGCTTATCAGTGCCGTGATGCTGCATTGGAACATTTGCCTGATCCAAGCTTTATATATACAGTAGGAGACCTTGTTGAGCTTCCTAAGGAAGAATATTGGGAATACTATTTTAATGATGATTATTTTGACAACATTCCTCTTGCTGCAGTTCCCGGCGGTACCCATGACACCTTGTTTGGTGATTGGGATGCAACAGTTTTCGGATATCATTTCAATATGCCAAATCAGTCTGAAACTTCAGGATATGTTGAAAACATAGGTGGAAACTACTGGTTTACCTATGGAGACGCGTTGTTCATAGGAATAGTATATAACAGAGCTGTTGAAGAGAAAATAATAGAAACAAATGATTTTATTGAAGAAGCAGTTGCCGCAAATCCTGATGCTAAATGGAGAATCCTCGTTACACATTATCCGTTTACTACAACGGCATTGAAAGGCAGTACATCAAGTGGTGACGAAGAAGAAGAAGGAGAAGAAGATACAAGTGCTGTAGGAGATCCAAAGATTATAAGCGAGCCGAAGTTTTATGATATGGAAGGCTATGGTGATATTGTAGCAGACAACAATATTGACATTGTATTCCAGGGTCATAGTCATGTATATTACTCCACCTATCCGATTTATAAAGGTGAGCCTGATAAATCATATACTGAGATAATAAGGCTTGATAAAAATGAAAACGGAGATCCTATATATGGTGAGGCAGTTGTAACCAAACCTGCAAATGGACAGAACAAAGCAGTATATGTTTTGCTTAATACAGTATGCAATAAAGCAAGCAAAAGAGCGATGTTTGATTCTTTCCAGACATACTCTGATTCTACTGCAATAAGAGGAAGTGCTAAAGCTGCAGCAGGTGAAATGGATGTATATCACACGTACTATACAACAGTTTCTGTAAAAGATAATGAATTAACATTTGAAACATATAGAAATACGCATTGTGATGATGATGACAATCCTGACTATGAAAATAATGAAATCGTTGAAAAAGGTGTATTGATTAATAAATATACAATCAAAAAAGCACAGTAAAATAAAAAAAGAGCAGTGTCGATTGAGTCACTGCTCTTTTTTATATTCTTATAAATATTCTTGTTCGTAATTTTAAATATCCGTTTGCGGAGGTAGTTCTTTTTCAAATGT
>JAZQBI010000120.1:0-2932 GCA_045545635.1 Clostridia bacterium
TACCCCCACACCCCCGCTTTCCGCTAAAAATACGGGGGAATCAAAAATATAAAACCTCAAAATTTAACCGACCATTGCGGATTATCGTCGAAACAAGCCGTTGCTAGGCTTCATTTGCACATCTGTGCAAATATACGCACGCAAGGCTGTTCCGCCTCTTCCCATTCAAGGCACGCTACGCTACCACCTTGAACGGGTACCCATAATTCGTCGCTTGTCCTCATTAAATGCCGTTTGCATAAGGGAACTGAAATGTGCAAACGGCATTTTCGGTAATTTTGGGATTTTATATTTTTGATTTTTATCCCCCGTATTTTTAATGCGGAATTAAAAAGCTACCGGCTATGGAAAATGTATTTTTGAAATAGTGCGTTAAGCCTCCCTTTGCGTTTACGATGCACCGAAAAGGTGAGGTTTCATTTTTGCGGTATTATGGATTTCACATAGGGTTCTCCCGAGGCTTTTATCCGCACATAGGCGATATCTCCCTCAAATTTAATGTCCAGATGCGGATTGGCTTCTATTAAAAATTTCTTTGCTTCTTCTCCCCGAAGATTTGGAGGAATTTGTCTTATTTTGGGCATAAGTATAATCTCCTTGCTAACTGTATGAAAATATCAAACACTCAATTGTGGTGAGTATATACTCAATCATACCAAATTTTAATAAATGTGTCAATGAATTATAATGATATTACTGAATAATAACTTGATAGGATTGAGTAAAATGATAGATGAAAATGTTTACAAGGGAATCTTGCTGGATGTTGGTATAAAAATAGGATACTACAGGCGTAAAGCAGGGATGACGCAGGCAGAGCTTGCGGAACATACGGGGCTCACACTTTCTTATATAAGTCAGCTTGAAAGTCCCAATCTTCCATACTGTCCTTCACTTAAGGCTTTGTTTACTATTGCGGATGTACTGGGTGTCAAGGCATCAAAGATAATAGATATTGATGATTGAATAACCATGAAACCCACTTTTTCGGTGTAAAAGAAATGCTCTGTGGGGATACTGCGTACCCCACACCCCAGCAAAACTTTTTCATAGTGAAAGATACTATTAATTGTTATTTATTACGAAGGGGACTTCCGCAGTCCCCTTCGTGCATCCCCTGCTCTCCGCTGTGAAATATGCAGGAAAATCAAAATCAAAAATCCAATTCTTATCCGAACGCTGTGGAGGGAGCAATTTTTGCTCCTAGTCCTCGCTAAACGGCAAATGCATAAGGGAACTGAACTATTGCATTTGCCGTTTTCGGAAGAATTGGATTTTTCTCTTTGGTTTTTTAATCCACGTATTTTTAATGCGGAATTAAAAAGCTGCTGATTATGCAGTTTTATTATTTGATATTGACCATATCTTCAAGATCGTCAGGATTTATTCTGCACTGGAGGGTAAGGTCCTTATATGCCTTGGCGAAGGGTTTTCTGTAATCGCCGCGGAATATTTCTCTGGCTTTCTTGTCGTGAAAGTCGGGGATTTCGTATTCCTTGGAGCCGTTTATGATGCTGTACCAGGTGAGTATTCCTGCGGCGGCAAGAGCTGCGGCACGGTATGCATCAAAGAATATTTCCTTTTCTCCACGGACATATTTAATAAAGTCCAGCATAAGGATTGCATCAATACCGCCGTGACCTACACCGTCTACCTTATGACCGTATTTGCGACTTTCCTCGGGAGTTATTATAGGCCAGGGGGGGAGTGTTTTCTTAAATTCATTTTCATAAACTCCGGACTCCAGAAGAATCTCCTCTCTCCAGTCGTTACGGAGGGTTTCCATTGTTCCTGTTTCGCAGGCAACACGGAACCACTTGCTGATGGTGCCACCGTTTACTACTCCTGTGGAGTTGAATACTGCACCGTTATCCATTTCTGTAATACAGAAGCTCTTCCTCATGTCGCTTACCTTTTTGCTTCCGGGGGAATCCATACGAACACCTTTGCCCAGCACCTTTACCGGTACGGACTCTGTTATGTACATAAGAGGTCCAAGAGAGTGCATATTGTAGTAGCAACAGGGCAGAGTCTGTCTCCAATGAAGGTTATCAAGGTCTACAGGAGGTTTCATATCCTCGCCGGGCATAGCCGAGTGAATATATTCTGCATCGGCATACATTACTCTGCCGTACTCCTTGTTTGCAATTTTATCCTTCATAGCGTGAACAGCTTTGAAGTAGGGGCAGTTTGCACCCAGCATATATTTGACACCGGTTCTTTCGTGAGCTTCCACAAGGTCGATGCATTCTCCGAGAGATGCTGCTGCAATGGTTTCGCTCATTACGGCAACCCCTGCTTCCATAGCTTTTATGGCATAGGGCACATGCTCGTCAAAGTAGTTGCAAAGAATTACCGCATCCAGACCGGAATGGATAAATTCATCAAAGTCAGTATATACTTTGGTTTCGGGAGAAAACAGATGTCTTACCGCTTCCACCTGCTTTTCGTTTTTTTCGCACACGGCAGTGCAGACTGCGTAATCATTAAATGCAAGACAGCCTTTGAGGGCAAAGTCACCACGGACAAGTCCCATAACGCCTATTTTTAATCTTTCGCTCATGCTGACATCTCCTTAACAGATAGTTTAATACACTTTGATTTTACACTCAATACAAGATAAAAACAATGCACATTTTTTGGTTTCCAGTGTACTTTATTTTTATTTTTTATGAATATTGCATACCCCTAAAACCCCTGCTTTTTCTAATCGGAAAATACTATTTATTACGAAGGGGACTTCCGCAGTCCCCTTCGTGCATCCCCTGCTCTCCGCTGTAAAAATACGGGGAAATCAAAAATATAAAACCTCAAAATTTTACCGACCATTGCGGAGGAGGCGGTCTCGCCTCTTGTCCTCATTAAATGCCGCTTGCATAATGGAAAAAGATTATGTGCAAGCGGCATTTTCGGTAATTTTGAGGTTTTCTCT
>JAZQBI010000121.1:0-4448 GCA_045545635.1 Clostridia bacterium
CAGCAGAATTTAAAGGTGATTTCCAAAATTTCTTTCTCTTTGTCCTCATCATCAAGCTCAAAAGCAAATAACTCATGTGAATCTGTATTGAGCTTACAAGACACTGTTTTCTTTGTCTTATCACCAAACAGTATCTCAACCTCTTCATCTTCAAATTCGTCATAAAATTTTCTCCCGTCATCCGGGATAAAAAGGCACTTTTTCAGAATATCCTCTGCCGAAGTTCCGCAAAAAGCGTAAAAAGCCCAATCAACGGTATTTGCTTGAATAGCCTTCATCATATTCATTCCAAAGTCTTCACTGCCGTAGAAATCATCTACATCACGATTTTCGTAAGCAGCATAAAATCTTTCACACAACTCATCTGAATTGGATAAATCCATAATTGCAGCAATTATGTCAGATATCTTAGTTTCATTCATTTCAATAACCCTCCTTTATGCAACCTTATATGTAAGTCTGTAAGAACCATTACCCGTTTGGATATACTGTTCCTTATGCTCATATATGGTTGCTCTTATTCTTTCTTTATAATGCTCATTCTTTTTTGACTTCGGATGCTCTGCCAGATAATCATACAGGTCAGTAAGCCTTGCTTCGCCTCCAAGCTTTTCAAGTGTTGCACGTATAAGGTGATGCCAGGTAAGCCCTGCCACATCCTTTTGTGATATATCAACACTATTTCCAAGCCTTTTGGAGTATGAGATCAAGAACGGATCGTCTTTGTGGTAAATTAGCATGTACTCTGTCACAATAGGGATAAAAGGCTTCGCATATCTTCTGGAGTCTGAAACACAGTTAAATTGTGCCTTTACAACAAAAGACTCAAATTTACCCATACGCATAATATCATGCGGCATAGAATAAAAATTACCTTTCAATCGAATATCTCCGACAAGAATTGCCAATCGTCCATCATTTCTGAGTGCCATATATAATTTCTTTACCACATGATTTAACTTTTCGGTAAAATCAGCATAGTTCTCGCATCTGGACAAATCATCAGGATGAGGCTTACCCCACATATTTCCCGAATATTGAATTATGGAGTGATATGGTGGATGAAAGAATATAAGGTCAGCAGAGTCCTCAACATCATTTCTTAAGGCATTCCAGTTCCCCTTACCTACGGGAGCATTTGGATTTAAGTCGTACAGAATTGATTTAACACCTAGTCTGTCCACTGCATCCTTTGTTGTTCCCGAACCGGACATAGGATCAAGTACGGTAAAATCCGATAAATCCTTTCCATAGTACTTTTTGGTATCAATCACATATTTAGCGACGCTATGCACAACCTCCGGTGAGCAGTTACCACGCCATTGATTGTTCCCGCCGCTGCCACGTTCAGGAAATGCCATAAATGATGTAAGTTCCTTGCCTACTCTTTGCCTTAAATCTTCAGTTCCCAGCATCTGAGCGACTGTCATCCAATCTTTTCCGAATTCATTTTCCAAAATCCTTGCTGCTTTTTTTAATCTTTCATCCATTATGCTCCCGCCTTTCCGCCTATAAGCTCTAGCTCAAACTCACGCAAAATATCGTCCGGCATTTGCATAAGGGTGCTGTCAACCAGTATTTCTATCTGCTCCTTGTCATAATCACAAAGCTTTTCAAGCGGAATATCAAGAAATCTGCTGTAAAATGTAAGTTGCTGTGCCATTATTTTTTCCTTTAATTCTGGCGGGGTAAGTTTTATTTCATATATACCCTGCATCTTTTCATTCTTCTCTTCCCGAAGTGTTTCATTGTATTCCTTTATCAGTTTTTCCGGGACATCTATTACCCACGGTTTAGTGTGTGGAAGTATAAACAGAATCTTCTTAATCGACTCAACCTCCAAATCAGATTCACCAGGTTCTCCAGTATAAACAAAACATTCACTGATTGACGATATGTTCTTAAGGTCTTTAATCCTTAATTTTTTCAAATCAGGAAATGAAGCATAATCCATATCAGTTACACTGAAGATAACCACTGAGGAGTCCTCATTGCTTATCCCTGAGCTGCACTGACAAAAATCAAACTCTACTTCTTTCCCGTCCATAGTCATAGAGTATCCACCCGGAACAATATAGTCTTTTTCTAAATCTACAGGTCGGTTAAACTTAACCTGTATTTCCATTTCAACAATCATTTTATAACGCCTCCTTTTCTGTAATGCTCATAAATCATTTTTAATCCTTTTCGGATTTTTCCTTTAGTAAGTACACCTGTATCAATTTTCTTTGAGCCACCGAATGCAACACCGTGGAACCAGATTTCATAGTGAGTGCATAAATGCCTGCCCAATGTAGGTCTTTTACTTATATCCCACCAATAATCATCGCCTTCAACCTTAAATCGTTTCGGATAATAATATTCGTGATTTCCGTCCGGAGTAAAATCATCCAGAGAAACAGCATTACCACCCGATACAGCTTGAGTATTGATAACAGTTCTTACCCATTCATTGAAAGTAATCATGTCTTTTTCCTTTCCAAAAAGGCAGACGGATTACTCCATCTGCCTTTATTGCTATTTCTTGTTTCTTCTCTTCTTCAGCTTTTTATCCAGCCAAGGCAGGAAAAAGCCAAAAGTAATTGCACCGCCTATGTATCCGAAGAACATATAATCGCTTGGTTTCATAAAATTCACACCTCCTGTTCAAAGCAGAAGCTCTGCAATCGTTTTTGCACAAAGCTCAAGACACGCCATATCCGCTGCGGTAACTGTACCGCTTGCATCTGTCTGCGGGATAATCAGGGCACCTTCAAGATCGTTGCCAATACGAATTTCTGCAAGCCTCTTAACCTTAATGTCTGAATCTTCAGATATTTCATATCCCAGATATGATTTATCCTGGTCACGCAAAGCATCGCATAATTTCGTTGTTAAATAACAGGGTGTCTTCATTGGAATCCTGAAAGAGTTCAAAACATGTGTTTTACTGCATAGAATTACAGGGTGAGAAGTGGCTTTTGAAAATGTACTCAGAATCTTCTGAATAGTTTCACCGCCAAGTTCTACAACACTATATTTTCTTAATGCAATAAAATCACCGTCTTCACCGATCTCAATCGGATCACCGTCGTTAATACGAAATCTGCGTCTTACTTCCTTCGGGATAACAATTCTTCCGATATCATCAATCCTGCGAACTATTCCTGTATGCTTAAACATAAATCCACCTCCTCATTCCAAATATGCAGCAATTGCTGCTACACAAACTTCAAAGGCAGTTTTATCAGCATCGCTCAGTTCTCTTGCACAAGCAGGTATGACGACTGCACCCACATACTCATCCTTATAAACAATAAAGCGAAAATCTTTTACACCTAGTGTCTTGTCCTGGTTGAGATATGTGTCCGGATAAATTGTGTCATCCTTTCTTCGGATTTGAGCAAAAAAGTCTTTTGACAAATCCACACACTGAACCTCTTCAATACCTTTGGTTGAGATTATTTCATCTCTATCGCAAAGAACAATAGGAATCCCCGTTGCTTTGTTAAAGCCTTCGATGATTTTCTCACTTGACACAAGGTAATATTCCTGTGGTTTATGCTTCCTGATGATAAACTGTCCATTTTCATCTCCAAGCACCTCAACAGTATCACCGTTATTGATGTTATAAAACTCACGAATATGTCTCGGAAGTGTGACTCTTCCTATATCGTCAACTTTCCTCAGATAGAACAGCGTTTTTTTATCTACATCGATTTTCATAAAATCACGCAGCCTTTCTGATTTTAACAACACAGGTTTTTACCATAGTCCCGCTTTCTTTGAATATTCCTTCAGGAAGCATTTCAACTTCCGCTCCGGTCTGATTGAGAAATTCCCTGAACAATTCAGACTTCTCATTTGTTCTGTATGTATGAGATGTACTCATAACAGAAACAAGAACACCACCCGGGTTGAGACATTCATAAGCCTTATATACATGGTCAATATCCTGCTGTTTTGAAAACGGCGCATTCATTACGATTCTGTCTGCAGAAATATCCTCGCTGTCCACTTCAAGAAAATCTCTGTAATATACATCATAATCTTTGTCTTTAAGATATCTTTCCATATCAGTGTTAATATCAAAGCATACCAATTCCTTTGGATTTCTTTTAAAAATTTCATCCGCAATTCTGCCTTTACCAACCGAAGGTTCAATAGCAGAGCATTCCGGAGTTAATTCCGCCATATCACAAAGTCTGGCAGCCAAGTCTTCGGGAGTTTCAAAAAACTGAAGCTCTTTCTTAACATTTGTGTACTCCCCACTCAAAACAATTTCTTCAAGCGTCGCTTCGGGCGAATGGTCATACACATGACCTTTCAGCTTTCTGTTCCACTTGCCTCCCGTTGCTTCAAGAACTTTATTGACCTCAACATAAACATTCCTGTCGAGTTGTCTGTCAGGAAGCATTAAAACATTCCCTTCCACCGTGCATTCTGCAAGTATATCTCTTACTGTTTCA
>JAZQBI010000122.1:0-3716 GCA_045545635.1 Clostridia bacterium
TCCGTTATCGGACAAATCTGTAACTGTTAATGTATGTGCTTCGCCATCTTCAACTCCATAATATGAGCTTACCACCGCTTTAGCTGTTACATACTCTGAAGTTTCGTAGCCGCAATCCTCACAGATTTCATCAACATAAAAACGATTGTTTCCAACCTGTCCGTCAATATTTTCAGTAAAATTATGTTCTGCAAGACCTCTTACACCAACAGCATAAGTACCTTTGCAGAACTGACAATACTCACCTTGTTTAAGGGTTGTCAGATGGTCTTCATCATCATACGGAACATGTGTTGTTGCATCAAATGCAACAAAAAAGTTGTGGTCACATGCATTTAACCCATAAACATTGTTGTTGAAATCATATGAATCATATCCATTAACTGTATTAATAGTCCCGCAATTTTCGCAAACTGATTTGGTCCAGTGATACCCAGTATAGCTTGCATCAACACCCGGAGTACCATCATCAAGGTTTCCTTTTGATACACCATCAATACAGGTTCCGTCAGAATATCTTACACCTCTGTTAAGAGCTGTTTCTCCGCTTCGGGTATATTCCGGAACTCTGTAGGTTAACACGGTGGTAGTCATATTACATACACAACACCACTGTGTTTCGTATGTTGTAGTTGCATTGATATCCAATTCGTTTGTTCTGCCGTTAGATGTCAACCAGTTTTCTGCCGGATCAATATATTCGCTGGTCTGTGCAGCGAAAACTCCCATTGTCGGCAGCATACCGATTACCATAGCACAAACAAGCAACATTGAAATAACTGATTTTAATGAAAACTTTCTTAACTTCATAAATGCATCTCCTTTACATTTTTAAATTTTGTTTTTGTGCTTACTTTATATGAACCGGTTTAACCTTTAAGGCGGTTCAAAAAGTCTGTAAATATTTTTCATTGATTTCTTACGCCTCTTTCTTTTCCGTTTTTAACCGAACATATGCTCGGCATATTTGCCCGTGATGCATATGTAAAAAAGGACAAAACGGTTCTCTGCTATCAAGCAGATATGCGTCCTGTCCCGTTTGACAACTCGGGCAAAGCTGTACATTTTCAGCTTGTGTCATAGTTTCATTCCTCATTTCCAAAATTTTTCGCTCATACCCGTCAGCCTGACTCTGAGTGGAATATCAAATCCGACAGGCGTTCCGCCTTTAGGCGTAAACACATTTATCGTATAATACGCTGTACAGGTTACTGTAAAGATGTCCCTGAGCTGTATTTTCTTTTGAGCTGCATTGAAATATGAGGCATTAACGCTCATTGTCGCACTATCCGGAATGTTTGTATTAGTTTTCATATCATCATACAGACTGTATGTTGCAGATGTTACCTGTCCGGATATCTCAATCTCTCTAACTACTCGCCTTGCAGCATAGTTCAGATTAAGGTATGTTGTAAATATACCGAAAAACGAAATTGCTGTTGCAATAAGAGTTATAAATACAAGCGTTTTTATAATAATTTCATAATATGCACTCGCCGCTTTAAGCCTTGTCAAATTCTCATCTCCTCTCAATTAATCAGAGCCGGCAAAAGCCGGCTCCTCATCAGATACCAAACGTGTCATAAATTTTGTCAACAATCGCTTCCCATATTTCAGTGATTGTTCCCTGATAGGTGTTAAGGAAAAAGGCTCCCACAACTACAACAAGCAGAATTACAATAAGCCAGCCGGTTATCTGATCACCGTCGTCATTCTTCATTATCTGCTTGAATCTTTTTGAAAAGTTATGAAGAGCCATTCTTCCCTTTATTGCAAGCTTTTGCATAGGTTTTCCTCCTTTCTCACATAATCCCGCCGAGTGAATTGAACAAATGCATTCCTATAACATAAAACAGAGTGCCGACTGCCACCAACACAATAGGTATGATGAGCATCTTCACTCTGCCCGGACGCTTATTCAGTTCTCTCTGCATTGTTTCTTTTGCCAGAAGCCCCATATCTGAAATCAGATAGTTTAAGGTAGAATCCTGATTATCTCCTCGGTTTACCGATATCAAAGCTTTTGTGAGCCTTGATACATAAGCATTACCAACCCGTTTATCAAAAGCAATCATTGCATCCTCAAAGTTACCTGATTTAAGATCCATAATCAACACCTCAATATCATACCTCAAGCCATCTCCGGCAATCGTCTGATATGTTTCAAGGAGCTTAATTACATCCTTCTCAGTTTTAAGGCCCTGCACAATTGCTCTCACAAACTTCGGAAGTTCCGCTTCGATAAGTCTGTCTTTTGCCTTCAGCTTATCCTTAATTTCGCCATTAAAATGAAAATATACGACCACAGCCAAAATTGCTGATACCGGAAGCATATTACTCATCGTAAGCGAAAGTAGAAGCCCCGAAAGTACAAGCGCTGCACCAGCCATTAAGAAAGACCTGGCAACATACTCCTTCGGTGTTAAGGATATTCCTGCTCTGGCAAGTTGAATCCCCATTCGTTTCTCCTTAAACTCCGCCATCCTAACAAGTGGCGACAGAACCTTCACAAATGGGGAAATAAAGTATTCGTTTACAAAGTCCATGGGGGAATGGTCCTTGTGAGTTGCAATCTTTACTCCCCTACCTGTGCTGGCAGGAGGAAGACCTAACAGTTGCGAAACAACTGCGAAGATTCCTCCGGTTAATAATATAAAAATCAGAAGATATACCATTTCGCACCTCCTATAACGGCTTGTTGATTTTCATAGTGATAAATGCGGAAATAAGTGTCATAACGAGCATAAGCAAAATCAATATCTTTCCGACCATTGAAGTCGTCAAGATATCAAACCATGCCGCATTACTCCATCTTAAGAGCGGTATGATTGAAAACGACAATAAAATAGCCGTGAAATAATCACGCCACACGTTCATCATAACCGTATCGGCTTCTATCTGAAGCCTTTTTGCATCGTTCATGCTTTGAACAACCGCCGGAAGTATAAACCGATAATCCCCCGATTTTTCCTGTGATAAAACAAGTATATCTATCCATTCCGAAAAATACTTGTTATTTATTTTAAGTTCAAGCTTTCTTAAAGCCCTTTTGACATTTGAATCAATCAATGTTACATCCGTAACAAATTCTGCAAATGGCTTATAAATATCAAGCTTATTCAGGTTCTCGTTGACTGCTGTGATAATATCGTTGCAACCCAGATAACTATTCGTTATAAGGTTCATGGAGTTTTCAAGAAGTTCGTCCTGATTTCTTTTATACCATCTGGATCGGACATTAAGAATTATATACGGGACCGGGAGCAATACAATTGCAGTTGCAGTCGCAAGCATATTCCCATTAAACAGAAATTTTCCAATACCAAAGCCGATAAATGCTGCAATAACAACCATAAACCAAAAGACATTCATTCCAAATCCGCTCATTGATACTGTATTCTTTATAGCAACATATATTTTTTCAGAAAACCTCAATTTTGCATACTTTTCATCAACGTCTTTTTTCTTATCCTTAACAGCAGCCTTTGAAATAGATATTTTATTTCTTTTTCTTGGCAATTTTACTCCAAATATCAAAAATGCGCCCGATACAAGGAGCGCGAATACCATTAGACATATTAAGCTTTGCAATATTTATCACCTCCGTCACATAAATCTCTTCAGCATCTCTTTAGATGCGCCTCCGTATTTTAATCTTTCGATAAGTCCATCCGATATTTTGTTTAATTGAACATGTTCACCTACAACCTTAACAA
>JAZQBI010000123.1:0-4762 GCA_045545635.1 Clostridia bacterium
AGAAGCGTTGAATATTGAAATAAACAATAATTCGTATTACTGTATAACCGAAAAAAGCAATAATGAAATCACAATTTTGGAAAGCAACATAAGGTCAGACTCTATTCAGGATTTATGTAATTTTATTTGCAATAGACATAAGACCAAAGAAGTCAACTTTGTTTGTACAGATCAAAAAAATAATCGGAAATACATTGAAACACTTTCCTTTAATCTTGATAGCAGAGAATATTACTTTAATTTTGCTATGCAATAGTATATAGTTAAAATGGCTGAACCGTTGTTGGGTTCAGCCATTTCTGATGAAGCTGTTTATTTGTGATATTCTTCATTGGCATTAATCTTGAAAGCACGGTAAATCTGTTCTGTCAAAATCAAACGCATTAGCTGGTGGGGAAAAGTCATTTTTGAAAAACTCAGCTTAAAATTACTGATATCCTTAATTCTCTGACTAAGTCCCAGTGATCCACCGATTATAAAATCAATGTTGCTTAGACCATCAACAGTAATTGACGATATTTTTGCTGCCACCTCTTCCGATGTAAGCTGTTTTCCCTCCACACAAAGCGACACAATATAAGAAGATTTTGAAAGCTTTTCAAAAATTTTATCTGCTTCCTTCTCTATAACTGCATTACATTCAGCCAAGGATGCGTTATCCGGTATACGAACGTCAGGTAGCTCGCAGATTTCTATATCGCAAAACCGTTTTATTCTCTTTAAATATTCTTCGACACCATCTTTGAGGTATTTTTCCTTTAGTTTACCAACACATATAATTTTTATCTTCATATAACATCTCCAACATAATTATATGTGAATTATAATACATATCAGCTTTTTTGTAAAGCAATTTTGCTAACTGCAAGTAAAACTTTATCAGCTTCCTGAAAAGTGGTGTACATTCCGGGACTAAAACGTATTGTTCCGGTTTTTTGTGTTGACAGTGTGCAGTGAGCATTGTATGCACAATGAAATCCTGCTCTGCAAGCAATTCCGTATTCTATATTGAGCATGGATGATGCAATAAGTGAATCCACATTATCTATGGTAAACGACAGAACCGGTGTTCTTCTTCCCGAACGCAGGTACCCTTTGAGTTGTATACCCGGCACAGATGCAAGATTGTCTGCAATATAATTACATAGCCTGTTTTCTGATTGCAAAATATCACTGCATCCCCTTTTTGAAATATATTTAAGTGCAGCATAAAGTCCGGCTATTCCAACTACATTTAATGTTCCGCTTTCAAACCTGTCCGGCAAGTGGTCGGGTTGAATAATAAGTTTTGAAAAGCTTCCTGTTCCGCCCTCGGTAAGCGGTCTCAATTTTTTATCGCTGTTTATACAAAGTATTCCGGTGCCTGTGGGTCCCAATAAACTTTTGTGGCCCGGTGCAACCAGATAATCTATTCCGTATTTTCTCATATCTATCTCAATAACCCCGGCACCTTGTGATGCATCCAGAAGAAAAGGTATTTTATGGTTTTTTGCAATTTTTGCAATTTTTTCAAATGGTTGAACACTTCCGCATACATTGGAAGATAAGGTGCATATTATTAATGTTGTATTAGATTTTATGAGCCTTTCGATATCTTTATCATCAACATAGCCATATTCATTTGCCAATACCATATCATAACTTGCACCAACAGATGCCAGAGGTCGCATAACACTGTTATGTTCCATGGATGTAACAATTACATGATCTTCCCGTGATACAAGACCTTTTATAACGATATTCAATCCATGAGTTGCGTTTTGGGTGAAAATTACATTTTCGGGATTATCCATCCCGAATAACTCACAAATTATCTCCCGGCAACTATATACCATATTTTCGCTTCTGAGAGCCATATCGTGTCCGCTTCTTCCGGGATTTGCACAAAACTTAAGCAAACACTCCGTCATACTTTCCGCAACCTCAGGCGGTTTCGGCCATGATGTAGCCGCATTATCCATATATATCATTATAATCACCCGTCAGAAAAGTTTTTCGTAAGTATCGGCAGTATAAACACCTCTTGTAGTTATACCCGAAACCTTTACAATATCCAGAGCCGTTTTTGCATCATAAGCATCCAATTCCAGACAATATGAACACCCAAGTGATGCAATTTTTGCCGGTGCCTGTATTATTCTTGAATGGATTTTATATTTTTTCTCAAGAAGTGTTTTTACGGAAAATGCTGATGTTGATGACAAAAGCACCATAAGAACTTTATTCATAATACCACCTCCGTTTTGTCTTTTATAAATTATTTTATTCTGTAACTAACATACTTGTTACCGAAAAAAATCACTTTGGGTATTGATTTATTTTAAATAAAATGTATAATTAATATATAGATTTTTTTAGGAGGATAATTTTGATGCCTTTTTGGAAAACTCAGGAAATTGGAATTGACTTGGGAACTGCAACAATCCTTGTCTATGTCAAAGGCAAGGGAATTGTACTTAACGAACCGAGTGTTGTTTCTATCGATACAAATACAAAAAAAATACGTGCCGTTGGCGAAAATGCCCAGAAAATGATTGGACGAACACCTGCCAACATTGTTGCCATCCGTCCGCTTAAAGCAGGAGTAATATCCGATTATGTCACGACGGAGGTTATGATTAAATATTTATTGGGAAAAGTGTGTAAAAAATCAATTTTTAAACCAAAAGTAGTGGTTTGTGTTCCCAGCATTGTCACCGAAGTGGAAAAGAAATCTGTTATTGATGCAACAACCAATGCCGGAGCAAAACGAGCTTATCTTATCGAAGAACCTCTTGCTGCCGCACTTGGTGCAGGTGTTGACATTTCCAAGCCAAAAGGCACAATGGTTGTAGACATCGGTGGCGGCACCTGCGATATAGCCGTTATATCCCTTAATGGTATTGTAGTACATGATTCCCTTAAAATAGCCGGTGATGAGTTTGATCAGGCAATAATCAGATATATTAAAAAGCAGCATAATATTACTATAGGAGAATCCACTGCTGAGAATGTAAAGAAAACAATCGGATGTTGCTATGAACGGGACGAAATAATTCGCATGGATGTCAAAGGCAGAAATCTCCACACAGGTCTTCCCTCATCTGTCAGTGTATCATCCATTGAGATACTCGATGCATTAAGAGAACCGGCAAACGATATTGTTGCAGGTGTAAAAGGAGTATTGGAAAGAATTCCTCCGGAACTTCTTTCAGATATTATGAAAAACGGTATTCTTTTTACCGGTGGCGGTGCTCTTCTCTGGGGACTGGACAAGTTAGTTTCAAAACAAACAGGAATACCGGTAAAAATAGCAGAAGATGCTGTATCCTGCGTTGCAAAAGGAACAGGAATAGCCCTTGAAAATCTCGACTCAATTGTAAATAGTCATCTTTAAAAATTGTGCCTGTCAGCATAAGATAATTCTTATTTAGCTGACAGGCATTTTTATGCATTGCACTTTTTTATGCTTTTTTGAAAAAATATGTCTTTTTTTTACTGTAAACGCCAAAATTAATTGACTTGTTTTTAGATATTAAGTACAATCATTACAAATATTTATCGAAAGGGTTTTTGGCATGAAAAAACAAGTGTTTATTGAAAGTAAATTAAAACAAATGTCCCTCGAACAAAAAGTTGGTCAATGTTTTGTAATCGGATATGTTGGTGCAATGGTTACACCCGAAATAATCCGCAGAATTAAGACTTATCAGCCTGCAGGAATCCGTGCAGGCCTTATGTGGAGAATAAGAACTGTTAAGCACGATCCCAACGGTACAAACACAGATTTTGCATCCAGACTTCAAAGACCGTACAAGGGTACTATAAAGGATTTTCTTCCTGATATTCCTGTGCCTCACTTTACAAATGAGGATTTCTGTGAGTATACCAACACTTTAAAGAAAGCCGCACTTGAAAACGGCAATATCCCCCTACACTTTACCTTTGACTTTGAGGGTGATGTGTCGGCAGACTACTACAGAGGCGGTGTTAAGTACTTTCCTAGCTGTATGGGTATTACCCACAGCGGAGATAAGAACTTAGCTCGCGATGTTGCGTGGGCAGTAGGCAGACAGCTTGCTCCTCTCGGTTTTTCGTGGATTCACTCTCCTGTGCTTGATGTAAACACCAATCCTTTAAACCCCGAAATCGGTGCAAGAAGCTATGCCGAGGATCCCGATACTGCCGCTGACTATGCAGTTGAGGCTCTTAAAGGTTACAAAGAAGCCGGCATCATTGCAACAGGTAAGCACTTTCCCGGCAGAGGTCCCTCGGCGGCAGATGCTCATCACGGACTTCCTGTAATTGACGAACCAAAGGAAGTGCTTATGGAGCATATTAAACCCTACAGAAAAATGATAGAAGCAGGACTTCCTGCAATTATGACAGCTCACACAGCATACCCGGCATTTGACGATTCAGGTCTTCCCGCTACTCTTTCCAAGAAGATTGTAACAGACCTCTTAAAAGGCGAGCTTGGCTTTAAGGGAGTAGTAACAACAGACGAAATTACAATGGGCGGTATCATATCCAAGTTTGAAGTTAAGGACGCATGTTTAGAGGCACTTAACGCTGGTTGCGACCTTGTACTTCTCCGTGACGAGGGAGGTCTCATAGACGAGGTTATTCCGGCTATTATAGATGCAGTAAAGGATGGCAGACTTAGCGAAGAAAGACTTAACGATGCAGTATCCAGAACACTCGGTGTTAAGTATGATTACGGCTTCTTCGATAATGAGCAGATTAAAGATGTCGCAAAAGCAAGCGAAGGTATAAACGATCC
>JAZQBI010000124.1:0-13692 GCA_045545635.1 Clostridia bacterium
ACAGAATAGATGAATCCCTTTATTTTCACATTGACAAAAAACAATAAATAATATAGAATATATGTGTAATAGACTTATTATTGCGTGGGGAACAAAGAAAAAATAGAAGATGCAGAAGTCAGTGGGTACATTGAAGATTCTGAAATTGATTGGAATAGCATTGGCATAAGTGAATAAGCTAAATTTAAAGGCTTTGCTTTTGAGGTTATTACCCCTATTGGCAAAGCTTTTCATATAACACTACATCATATTATGTAATAAAACTAAAAAGAAATGAGAAACCACAATGTTCAAACTTATCAAGCAAAACGGCCTTGCAAGACGAGGCGAATTTACAACAGTACACGGAAAAATACAGACACCCGTATTTATGAATGTGGGTACGCTCGGTGCCATAAAGGGTGCGGTATCCTCCATGGACCTTAAGGAAATCGGATGTCAGGTGGAGCTGTCCAACACATATCATCTGCATGTACGCCCCGGTGACAAGGTGATAAAAGAGCTTGGGGGACTGCACAAGTTTATGAACTGGGACAGACCAATCCTTACCGATAGCGGAGGCTTTCAGGTTTTTTCCCTTGCGAAGCTTCGCAAAATCAAGGAAGAAGGCGTTTATTTTAACTCCCATATAGACGGTAAAAAAATATTTATGGGACCGGAAGAGAGTATGCAGATACAGTCAAACCTTGGCTCCACAATTGCCATGGCATTTGACGAGTGTGTGGCACTGCCTGCAGAATACAAATATGCCAAAGCATCCCACGAAAGAACAATCCGCTGGCTCTACCGTTGCAAGGAAGAAATGGCAAGACTAAACTCACTGCCCGACACGGTTAACCCCAAACAGATGCTCTTTGGTATAAATCAGGGTGCGACCTTTGATGACCTCCGTATAGAAAACATGAAGGAAATAGCAAAGCTTGACCTTGACGGCTATGCCATAGGCGGACTTGCCGTGGGAGAAACTACGGGAGAAATGTATCATATACTGGATGTAACCCTGCCCCACGCACCGGAAAACAAACCAAGATACCTGATGGGTGTGGGAACTCCCCAGAACATACTGGAGGGTGTAGACAGAGGAATTGACTTTTTTGACTGTGTAATGCCAAGCCGTAATGCAAGGCACTGCAACCTGTTTACCGAATTTGGCTATATGAACCTTAAAAATGAAAAATTTGAAAAGGATCCCCTGCCCATAGAGCCGGGCTGTGATTGCCCCGCCTGCCGAAACTATTCGAGGGCATACATCCGGCATCTGTTTAAAGCAAAGGAAATGCTGGCAATGCGTCTTTGCGTTCTCCACAATCTTAACTTCTACAACAGACTGATGGCAAACATACGGAAAGCCATAGAGGAAGACAGATATCAGGAGTTCAAAAAAGAAAAACTTGAGGCATATTCAAAAAGAGTGTAAATAAATAGTAAACTGAGTATATTTTACTTGCAATTTACCAATATTTAGGTTATAATAATTAAGTTAAATATTTTAATTTCAGGAGGATAACAAAATGGCAGAACTTATTAGTATGATATTTCCATTTATAATTCTTTTCGCAATCATGTACTTTATGATTATAAGACCTCAGAAGAAACGCGATAAGCTTACAAAACAGATGCTCGACGGACTTCTTGTGGGCGACAAGATTCTTACAATCGGCGGAATTATCGGCAAGATCATTTCTATCAAGGATGAATCCATCTGCATAGAAACAGGCAAAGCAGGACAGCTCTCCACAATGACTCTCAAGCGTACTTCCGTAAGCGAAGTGCTCAAGGCTGCTCCCGATAGCAAAGCTCAGTACGACGAGGAAGCTAAGTACGATATTCCAACAGAGGAATAAAACCAATCACCTCCGAATATTCTTGTAATAATCGGAGGTGGATTTATGATTAAACAAGGTGAAACCCGCGGCGCAAATGCAAATTTCAATTTTTCAAAAAGTGCTGTTTCCATATTGCGTTCTGTGGTTTTTGCGTACATATTTCTCATAATATGTTTTGCCTTTCTGGCATTGGTGTATACATACAGCTCTATGCCGGAAAGCTCACTTGAGTCCTGGGTAAATATACTTTCTGCACTTTCTCTCATTGTGGGAGGTTTTTGTGCATCAAAAGGTGCAAGCACCCTTGGTTATCTCCACGGTGCTCTTTCGGGACTTATATGCTCTGCCATAAGAGTAATGCTCGGTGTTGCTGTGTTCGGAAGTCATATTTCCGACCGCGGAATTGTGCCCACTCTTTTGATGGGTGCTTTCATTGCCGCTTTGGGCGGTATAGCCGGTGTAAATACTGCAGGCAGAAAAAAGAAGAAAAAACGCAGATAATAAAGGAAAAACAAGCCAATGACAAGGGAAAATACATTTTTTAAGTATATAGCAATTACCCTGTGTATTCTGATGGTAATTTCCTCCTTGGGCACACTTGTGTGCGTGTCCGGTGAGAAAAGCCGCAATACACAGTTTTTTGCTGTCAACTTTTATCTTGAATTTTCCCCCGTAACGCCCCATTCGATGGGTTCAAATACGGCAGTCAAGGTTGTGTCATGGATGAAAAAACCTGAGATTTATCCTGACAACCTAACACTCACTCCGGAAGCAGGTCCTTCTGTTATGGCATTTTCGGACAAGCAAGGGGTGAGCAAAGCAGGAAATCTGCAGGACATATACACATCATTTAAGAGTACAAGCTTTTTTTTGAGAATTTGATATGTAAGCCTTATGGGTAATACATTCAAATATAAATTTTAAATTTAAGAAAGGATGAATATGATGACATCAAAAAGCATCGGTAAATTTGCAATTGTAATAGTTGTAATTGCATTTTTAGCATACATTGCGGCTTTTGGTCTCCAGATAGGCGGCAAACAGATCCACAATGTACTTGACGAAGAACACGGTATCAGAAGAGGTATTGACCTTGCAGGAGGTTCCGAACTTGTTTTCGAAGCCGCTGACGACAAAATCGAGGTTACAGACAAAGACATCGAAGCTGCACAGCAGGTACTCCAGACAAGACTTACCGCCCAGGGTTATACTGAGGCTACAGTAGTTAAACACGGCGAAAACAGAATCAAGGTATCTATCCCCGGCGAAGATATCGAAAATGCAGAAGAACTCCTCGGAAAGACTGCAAAGCTCTCGTTTACAGACCACGAAAACAATGTTGTTCTCGAAGGTGACGACGTTAAGGCTGCAAAAGCTGAATACGGTCCCATTTCCGATGGTACAAATGCATACAAGGTAGTTCTTACCTTTACAAATGACGGTACAAAGAAATTTGCTGAAGCAACAGGCAGAATAAGCCAGCTCGGAGAAGGACAGAACATCATTCAGATTGTTCTTGATAACGCAGTTGTATCTGCTCCCAGAGTAAGCCAGCAGATTGCAGACAGCGAATGTTATATCGAAGGTGACTTTACAAACGAAGAAGCTAAGACTCTTGCCAGCCAGATTCAGGGCGGTAAGCTTCCCTTCTCACTTAAGCTTGCAGAATCCAGAACAATTGGTGCAACTCTTGGTGAAAAGGCTCTTTCCAACTCCCTCACCGCTGCACTTATCGGTCTTATTCTTGTAATGCTCTTTATGATAATTATGTACAGAATGTGCGGTCTTATGTCCTGCATATCCCTTATTGGTTATGTATCAGTTGTATGCCTCATTCTTGGTGCACTCCGCATCAACCTTACACTCCCCGGTATTGCTGGTGTTATCCTCACCATCGGTACTGCAGTTGACGCAAACGTAATTATATTCGAAAGAGTTAAGGAAGAGCTCTCCAACGGCAAGACAATCCGTGCATCCATTGATTCCGGCTTCCACAGAGCATTTACTGCAATCTTAGACTCCAATGTAACAACTGTTATTGCTGCAGCCGTTCTCTATGTATTCGGTACAGGTACTATTCAGAGCTTTGCAATCACACTCTTTATCGGTACAGTAGTAAGTATGTTCACAGCAATTATTGTTACAAGATTCTTACTCCGTCAGCTCGTTGGATTCAACCTGAAGAACCCCAAGCTCTACTGTGCATACAAGGAGGTAGCAAAAAATGTTTAATATAGTAGAAAAGAAAATTATTTTTATCGTAATCTCTTTGGTTATAATCGCAGCAGGTATTGTATCCTACTTTGCATTCGGCGGCTTCAATACAGATATTGACTTTGCCGGCGGTACAGAAATCGTTATTTCCGGACTCAAGTATGATGAAGGAAACATCACCAAAATATTCAAGGATATCGATAAGGAAATCAAAATTTCCACAATTCAGAAGACAGAAGACGGTGTTATGGTTAAGACTAAATACCTCTCTGACAAGCAGGCAACACTTGTTAAGGATACTATTCCCGATACAAACAAGGGCGCAAAGGTTCTCAGTGTAGACAGCATCAGCCCCACAATCGGTAAAGAGCTCTGGAGAAGTGCGGCTACATCCATTGCTATTGCAGCACTCCTTATGCTCCTCTACATCACATTCCGTTTTGAAGTTCTCTCCGGTATTGCTGCAGTTATTGCACTTCTTCATGACCTTCTCATTATGATAGCTTTCTATGTAATCTTCCGTGTTCCCGTAAACACTTCATTTATTGCAGCTATCCTCACAATACTTGGTTATTCTATCAATGCTACAATCGTTATCTTTGACAGAATAAGAGAAAACAACAGAATGATGAAGAAGGTAGCTTTCGGCGAAGTTGTAAACAAGAGTATCTGGCAGACAGTTGGCCGTTCTATCAATACCTCTCTTACAACACTCTTTACACTTGTTGTTCTCTACATCATCGGTGTACAGTCCATCAAGGAATTTGCTCTTCCCCTTATCGTTGGTATCGTTGCAGGTACTTACTCCTCTGTATTTATCTCCGGTCCCGTGTGGGCTATGCTTAAGGGCGAAAAGAAAGCGTAAAATTATATATATGCTATATAAACCAAAAAGCAACGGATCGTTTCCGTTGCTTTTTGTTTTATTGTTTTATTATCAATATGTCTTTTGAAAACATCACTTTTATTATAACATAGTAAATACAATCTGTCTATAAGTGAAATATCAAGGAATGCTTGATGTGAAATAAAATAAATCCACACGCCGCAAGACGTATTTCACATTGCGGAGCAATATTTCACGCCCGAAGGGTATTTCACAAATCCTGAAAGGATTTATTTCGTTGAAAAAAGCACTTCCGAAGAAGTGCTTTTTTCTGGTGCCGGTGGTCGGGGTCGAACCGACACGGTGTTGCCACCACGAGATTTTGAGTCTCGCACGTCTGCCAATTCCATCACACCGGCGTACAAAGTACTTAATTATAATACCATACTTTTTCTGTCAATGCAAGAGAAATTTTTGAAAAAATGTGTATTATTTACGGATATCATTAATAATACACTGTATATGGGCTATTTCCTCGTCAGTAAGTCCCGTTACTTCAATATATTGCCTATCGTCCAAGCCCAGCAGAACATCGGTACTTACACTAACGATAAAAATAGTGAAAAATTAGTGAAAAAATAGTGGAATTTTTATTGTTAATGTGTTATATTACGCCCAAGGAAAAGGATTTGCTGGCATATATCACAAGCAACTGTATGTTTGAATTCACTCCCATAGATTTGAGCAAAAAGCTTGGCGTTACTAACAAAACCATAATTAATCGCTGCACAGCATTGTCCTCTAACGGCTTCATTATTCCTAATATCGTCAAAAATATAAAAGGCAAAACTGACGAAAATCGCCGCCTTCGCAGCGTTCGTTACAAGTTTTGCCTTTTATATTTTTTCCGTATTTTTACGCGAAAAAACGGGGTTTCAGAGGTATGCCGTACCCCTCTAAAGAATATCTCTTAATATCCAAGCACACACAGCTTAATTCCCGCACCAATGAGGAAAAATGCCTTCATAGACTCTATGAGGTAGTCCCCTGCATTTTCCAGTGAGAGATACTCATAAACGCTCTTAACCCATACTTCAAAAAGTTTGATAACAAAACCTCTGAAATTGGTCTTTTCCGCATCGGTATTAGCTTCTGCTAGTATGAATATATTCTCCCACACACTTCCGTCGTAGAGCTCATCATATCGCAGTGCATCGAACTTTCGCATATTATCCGCCCAGGCAGAGGCATAGAGCATACCGCCGCCTATGGCATTTGCACAAAGACCAAGATAGTAACCTGTTGTGTTGCCCTTGAAGGTAGCTTTGAAATCCTCATCCTTGAGCCAGTCCATGGCATACTTTGTACCGGGAGCATCAAGCTCGGGTATCATAACAAGCTCGTCTTCGATATAGTCTTCCTCTCTTGCCTTATCGGCAAGAAGTTTAATTACATTCTTTAAATACTCTTTGCTTGTAAGCACTTAACTTTCACCTACCTGATTATTGTCGCAGCGTGCATACAATTTTCTATATTTACAGTTGTACCTGTGGTTTCCTGCTCTCCGTCAACTGACCAGCTTATACTGTCCTCAAATGTGAATTTGACCTTTGATGATTTGACAAATTCAAAAACAGGATCGGAAAAATTGGAGTTGGTACAACCCATTATTATCTTACTTATGTCATTTATATTGGCAGGATATTTTACCAGAACTATTTCAAAAAGTCCGTCATTCATCTTGACAAGCTCTTTATCGAGCTTTACTATTCCCCCAACAGATGTGGTATTGGTTACACTGCCGAATATATACCTGCCGTCATATATTCTGTCATCGGTTTCCACACGAACCTTGTAGGGAGAAATTTTTGTTATATCCTTCATACCCTCAAGGACATACGCAAGGTGTCCGAAGGCATTTTTTGTAATCTGGGGAGTATTGTAGGAAGCGGCGGTAAATATGCCAAAAGATGCTATATATGAAAAATATCTGGAACCGTTAAAGTTTCCTACATCTATGGTTTTGCCCGTACCCTCTGTTATTTGCTTTGCCGCCCTGAGCGTTTCTGTTGCAATACCAAAGGTATTGGCAAAATCATTGGTGCTTCCCGCAGGGATATACCCTACGGGAAGCTTTTTGCCTGATTTAAGGAGTCCTGTCAGTACTTCATTAAGAGTGCCGTCACCGCCGCTTACCGCAACAAGGTCAATATCCTCGGGAAGAGACTGTGCAATCTCTATAGCATGACCGCGGTATAGGGTAATGTGCACATTTACATCATAATCAGCCTCATTGAAAATCTGCAATACATCCATAAGATGCGGTTTTATCTGCACCTTGCCGGAACGGGGATTGACAATAAAGCACATTTTTTTCATGACAGTTCTCCTTTCTTAAAAATACTATGCTTTTACTTATGCTTCTTTGGAAGATAATTTCTTGGCAACAATGAGTCCTGCGATTGTAAGGATTACAAGGACAGGGAATACGATAAACCAGCTTCTTAATGCTTCAAAGCCTGTCATAAGATATCCGATGAAGGATATAGCCGCAACAAACACCGCATAAGGAATCTGTGTTGTAACGTGGTTCAGATGGTTGCACTTTGCACCTGCAGAGGACATAATTGTTGTATCGGATATAGGTGAGCAGTGGTCTCCGCAAACAGCACCTGCAAGGCATGCTGACATACCGATTGTAAGGAGGCTTGAGCCTTCGGGGAAGATAAGAACAACGATGGGAATAAGAATACCGAAGGTACCCCAGGAAGTACCTGTGGAGAACGCAAGCACACAAGCCACAAGGAAGATAACTGCCGGAAGGAAGTTAGCAAGTCCGGGAGCTGCAGCGGTCATAGCATTGTCAACAAATACACCGATACCGAGAACATCGTTTGTTATGTTCTTGAGTGATGTAGCAAAGAGGAGAATGAGAATTGCAGGAACCATTGCATTGAAGCCTGCGGGGATTCTCTCCATAGATTCCTTGAAGGAAACTGTACCTCTTATTGCATAATATATTATGGTAATAACAAGAGCTATTATACCACCCATAGGAAGACCAACTGTTGCATCGGTATCACCGAATGCACCTGTGATGGAAGCATTACCGCTCCAGAAACCGCCCACATAGAGGAGGGAAAGCACACAGGAAATGATAAGAACAACTACGGGAAGTACAAGGTCAATTACCTTGCCCTTGGCACTTGGAACATCGTCGATATCGTTATCTACTGTTTCTTCCATTCCCTTGAGTGCAAGCTCGTTCTGCTTCTTCATAGGACCAAAGTCAAACTTCATAAGAACAAGAGCTATTATAAACACGAATGTAAGAAGTGAGTAGAAGTTGTAGGGAATAGCCTTAATAAAGAGGCTCATACCCTCTCCCTCTGCAGCATAGCCTGCAACAGCAGCTGCCCATGAAGAAACGGGAGCAATCATACATATCGGAGCTGCAGTGGCATCTATAAGATAGCTGAGTTTTGCTCTGGAAATCTTGTGGCTGTGTGTAACGGGACGCATAACACCGCCCACTGTAAGACAGTTGAAGTAGTCATCGATGAATATAAGAACACCCAGTACAAAGGTTGCCAACTGTGCGCCAACCTTGGATTTGATGTTCTTCTTTGCCCATACACCGAAAGCGGCACTGCCGCCGGCTTTGTTGATAAGAGCAACGAGGATACCAAGCGCAATAAGGAATATAAATATACCTGCATTGCCTGCAAATGCGGAAATGAATCCCACATTGATAACAGTATCAATAGTGTTTACTACATTAAACTGTGCGGCAAAAAGAGCCGAAAGCACAATACCGATAAAGAGGGAGCTGTAAACCTCTTTGGTAAGAAGTGCGAGAACTATGGCGATAATCGGCGGTGCGATTGTCGCAACAGTACCGAAGTACTTGGATGTAGCGTCCTCCATACCTTCCATGCCTGCGTTGGACACGGTAAGAGCGAGAACAACTACCGCAATCAGCATAAGAACACCTACGCCGATTTTGATAATCTTGCTTTTGTTCATTAGGTTTCCATCCTTTGCTTTTGATTTTTTGAATAAATGCACATTTATCCAAAATTATATAATACATTTTTATGCATTATTGTTAATTTTATCATATTATATCCTTCAAGTCAAACTATTTTATAAAGGTTTTTGTGTTTTATTCAAATGTTTGACAGGAAAGCAAAAAGATGTTATAATAATGTAAGTATTTATTGTGGGTGTATATATCCCATTAACGGAGGAACCAACAATGTTCAAACTTGACAACTTACAGATTAACAGCTTAAATCACCTTGAAATAGGCGGATGTGACACCGTGGAACTTGCCAAAGAATACGGCACTCCCCTCTATGTAATGGATGAAGAAAGAATACGCACCAATATGCGTGCATATACAAAAGCGATTGATACCTATTACAGCGGCAATGGCAAAATATACTATGCGAGCAAGGCACTTTCCAACATATATATGTATAAGCTTGCCAAAGAAGAAGACCTGGGTGCGGATGTAGTGTCCGGAGGAGAACTCTACACGGCACTGAAAGCCGGATTTAATCCCCATAACATTTGCTTCCACGGCAACAACAAAAGCTATGAGGAAATTGTTATGGCAGTGGAAAACAGTGTAGGAATCATTGCCGTTGACAGCTTTATTGAACTTGATATGATAAACGAAATTGCAAAGTCAAAGGGCAAAATTCAGGATATAATCTTCCGTATCAAGCCGGGAGTGGAAGCTCACACCCATGAATTCATAAGCACAGGACAGATTGACTCCAAATTCGGCTTTGCCATAGAAAACGGTGAAGCAGATGATATTGCAAAATATGCTTCTACCCTTTCGGGCATAAGAGTTATAGGCCTTCACTGCCATATAGGTTCTCAGATATTTGATCTGGAGCCGTTTAGGTGTGCAGCAGAAATTATGATGAATCTCTACATCGGATTAAAGGAGAAATACGCTCTCCCCCTCTCTGTTCTTGATCTTGGCGGAGGATTCGGCATAAGCTACACAAAGGAAGACACACCCATTGAGTACGCAAGCTATATTGAAGCCGTATCAGGCGTTATCAAAGATATATGCAAAAAGGCAAATGAGCCTCTTCCGCATATACACATGGAGCCGGGACGTTCCATCGTGGGTGATGCAGGTATTACTCTCTACAAAATTGGCAATATTAAGGATATAAAGGATGTCCGCAAATATGTTTCCGTGGACGGCGGTATGGCAGATAACCCCCGATACATACTCTACGGGGCACAATACGACGGAGTTCTTGCAAACAGAGCAAATGACACCCCTGAGGAGACTGTAACCGTGTGCGGCAAATGCTGTGAATCCGGCGATATCATTATGAAGGATGCCTATCTTCCCAAGGCAAACAGCGGAGACATCCTTGCGGTAATGTCCACCGGTGCCTACAACTATTCAATGTCAAGCAACTACAACAGACTCCCCCGCCCAGCCATGATAAGTGTCAGTGGCGGCAAATCAAAAATAATCGTAAAAAGAGAAACTTATGAGGATATAATCCGAAACGACATCACAGATTAAGGAGACTTGCTATGGAAAGAATAATGGGACTTCTTCTCAGCATACCGGGACTTATTCTGGCTCTTTCGCTCCACGAATTTGCCCACGGCTATGCGGCATATCTTATGGGTGACAACACTGCTAAATATCAGGGAAGACTATCGCTCAATCCCTTTCACCATCTTGACCCCATAGGCACTCTCTGCCTTTTCCTGTTCCACTTTGGATGGGCAAAGCCCGTGCCTATAAACCCCTACAACTTCAGAAACAGAAAGACAGGCATAATACTTGTGAGCCTCGCAGGGCCTTTTATGAACTTTATTCTTGCACTTATCTGCGGTATTGTTATAACCGCAATGAGCATATATGTACCTGCAAACAGCATTACACAATTTCTTTATTATGTTGTGTACTATGCTATGATACTCAATATCGGTCTTATGTGTTTTAACCTTATCCCCATACCGCCTCTTGACGGCTCAAAGGTTCTCATAGAGCTTCTGCCATACAGATACCGTGACTTTTTCTATATGATAGAAAGGTACTCGTCCTTTGTTCTTATGGCACTTCTGCTTACAAATGTTCTGAATCCCGTGCTTGGCACAATGAGGAATTTCGTACAGAATATCATATACTTTATAGTAGGATTGATTTTTTAAATGGAAGAACTTATTTTTAAAACAGAAGGCTTCGAAGGTCCTCTTGACCTTCTGGAGCACCTAATAAAAAAGAATAAGCTTGATATATGTACCCTGTCTCTTATTGCCATTACAGACCAGTACATAGAATACATCGGCAAGATGGAAGATGACAATCTTGAGGTTTCTGCGGAATTTCTGGTTGTGGCATCCAATCTTTTGTACATCAAATCCAAGGCACTGCTTCCAAAGCACGAAGAAGATGACAGCGAAGATCTGGCGGCGAATCTTACCGAAGCCCTCAAAGAGAGAGCAAGGATGAAGATAATATCAGAAAGGCTTCGTACAATGCAGTTTGACGGCACATTCCGATATTTTAAGGAAGAGGAAAAAATAGAAGCTCCAAAAAGAAAACTGAAAATAGAAAGCATTGATATATCCAAGCTCTACGACGCCTTTCTCACAGTTATGGAGAAAACCCAGAGAAGAACCCCACCCCCCAAATCCAATTTTACGGGAATTGTGGGAAGAGAAAAGGTTTCCGTAAGAGAAAAGGCAGGCTCTCTTATTGTGCGGCTCAAAAAAGATAAAAAAGTCCGTTTTGAAACAGTTTTTGAAAATGCAAGACACAAAAATGAAGTGGTGGCAATATTTCTTGCCATACTTGAGCTTATGAAGCTCAATCACATTTTTGCCTACGAAGAGGATGAAAAAATTCTCATCCGTCTTGGTGACAATGTAAGCGAAAACACAGAGGAAATACTATCCAATATCGAAGGAGATATAAATGAATAGAAAACCAAAAGCAATACTTGAGGGAATTCTCTTTGCCACGGGAGAAGCTGTTCCCGTAAAGAGGCTAAGCGAAGTAATGGATATAAGCGAAAAGCAGGTAGACAAGCTTATGAGCGAAATGGCAGAGGAATACAACTCCTCTCCCGAAAGAGGAATACAACTCACAAGGCTTGAGGACAGCTGGCAGCTATGTACCAAAAGCGATTACTATGATTACATACACAAGCTTAAGGAAAAATCCAGAAGAGCAGCCCTCACCAATGCCGGTCTTGAGGTGCTTTCGGTAGTTGCATACAACCAACCGGTAACCAGAAGTGCCATAGAGTTTATCCGCGGTGTCAATTCCGACGGACCTCTTAACAATCTTGTTGCATCAGGACTTGTAAAGGAAATGGGCAGACTGGACGCTCCCGGACGCCCGATACTTTTCGGAACAACTGAGGAGTTTTTGAGATGTTTCAATCTTTCGTCCCTTACAGAGCTGCCCGAAGTTGACGAGCAGTACACCTTTGAAGGACTCACAGACAGCCTCAGCGGTGCTCCCATAAACACGGTGGAGGCATCGGAAGACCAGATTACCATGGATTTTGAAAACAGCGAAAAAGTATAAATTTCCGAGAGGACCTATCTATGCTTTATTTTGTGATTGTTATGGCGATAATTGCAGTGATTGTCGCAATAATACTTTTTTCAAAAATAAAAATTTTTTTTGAATATAAAAAACTGCCCGGTGAAAAGATATATACAGACCTTACAATCAAAATCGGTTTTGTAAAAATCCCCCTGGGGCAGAAAAAAAAGCCGGAAGAAAATCCGGATTCATCAAACGGAAAGCTTTTGGAAAAGCTGAAAAAATATATAAAGACATTTAAGACAGTAAAGAAAATTTACGAAAAACACCGTTGGCATATACGAAAAAATTTTGTTGTTGATAATCTTGATTTTCACATCAAATTCGGAACCGGAGATGCCGCATCAACAGGAATACTGACCGGTGTAATATGGTCATTTCTCTACGGTGTAAACGGTCTTGTGTCTACCGTGGGAATTCTCAAAAAGCACTATTTTGAGGTAGCACCCGTATATGCGGAAAAGGGGCTTATATTGCAGGGCAGCACACGCATCAGTGCAAGAGTTGTAAGCCTTCTTATCCTTGCACTGCGGCTATATATAACCTACAAAAAAATTACCGACTCCGCCCCGGATGGCGGTAAATCGGAAAAATAATAAAAAGGCGGCGATAATATGGAAAAACATCCTATTGAAGGTTTAATGAGCGAGGCAATGGAGCATATCAAACAGATGGTTGATGTAAACACCATCGTTGGTACTCCCGTTACCACCCCTGACGGCACTACCATAATCCCCATATCAAAGGTGGCTTTCGGATTCGGCGCCGGCGGAAGTGAGTTTGCGGCTCCTCCCCAGTCCCAAAACGACGGGCAGGCACTTTTCGGAGGAGGCTCCGGCGGCGGTGTAAGCATCAGTCCCGTTGCATTTCTTGTTGCAAACAGTGACCAGATAAAGCTTCTGCCAATATCCAAATCATCCACAACAGCAGACAAGCTCATTGACCTTGTTCCTGAGCTTATCACCAAGCTCAACAGGATTGCAAATGATTTTATAGACAAAAAAGCGGCAAACAAGGAAAGCGAAAATCAGGACAGTGAAATAACTCTATAGTATTAACAATCGCTAAAATCAAACTCAAAAGGGAATGTAAAAAAAGTCCAGACCGCAAAAAGGCAGGGATACCAAAGAATACAGAGTATTAATTAGCCTGTAAATCATTTAAAATCACCATAAATGTAGAAAAACATCTGTTTCCAGATGTTTTTCTATAAATATATG
>JAZQBI010000125.1:0-16625 GCA_045545635.1 Clostridia bacterium
TTCCCTTGCAATGCCTCTTGGACTTAATACCATTGTTATCCCCAGTGCACTCGGAAAGGACACAACGGTTGCAGCGGGAATGACGGTAATTTCCCACTTGCTTTCATGCATAACGATACCGCTGATTTTTTCGATTATTTATTAATCATTGAATGCTGCAGGACTTTTTTAATGATGGACTCACTTTTCTGGTGAATAATTAACTGTCACATTGTGGCAGTTTTTTCTTGCAATTCCGTCGGATATGTGATAAACTAAATTTGCGACACAACTAAATATTGGGCAAACTATGGGAGAAGTATTTTTATTTCGGTAAAAATGCCTTCTCTATTTTGACTTTCTCTTATAGTTTGTCAAAGTTGTGTCGCAGCAAGCGGAGTTGTGCATTTTTCATGCGTAGCTTCGGCTGCGCATTTTTTAATTTGAGGGGTAAGAAAATGAATGTAAAAGTAGAGCTTCTTAAGAGCTATATATCCGATTTTGTCAATGAAAAAATTGATGATTTTGAGATTGATGCATCACAAATTGCCGATACAACTGCGACGCAGATGTTATCGAAAATACAAAAGATAATTAAAGACGAGAGTTATTCTGATTTTGAGGCTATGGAAGAGATTGTGTGCATATTTGAGAAATACAATATTGATTTTGGTTCCCGTCACGATTTTTAAAGGATTTTATTTTTAATACGTAAATTTTAAATATTATATAGATAGTCATTCAGGGTGCTTTTTGAGTTTCAATTTTTCTATATGAATATGTTTTTTCCATTGACTTAAATTTAAAAGGTTGTTATGCTTATTGACAGAGGTGAACTTTTTATGAAAACTTCAAGATATGAGCTTGACATGACGCAAGGTTCAATATTAAAAAATGTATTGCGATTTGCAATTCCATATATGCTCACAAGTATGCTGCAGATATTCTACAATGCTGCAGACCTTGTTGTGGTAAGCCGCTGGACAGGAAGCAGTGCCATGGCATCTGTAGGTGCAACGTCTTCCATCACATCGCTGCTTGTCAATCTGTTTCTTGGTATGTCGGTAGGAACCAGTGTGGTTGTTTCCAGACACTTCGGAGCACATAACAGCCAAAGATTGCAAAATGCTGTTCATACATCGGTATTTCTTAGTGTGCTTGTGGGTATTACTGCTTGCACTCTGGGACAACTGCTCAGCAAGATTCTTCTTGTGTGGATGGGCACACCTGCAGGTGAGGTGTTGGACGGGGCAGTGCTCTATATGCGGATTATATTCATGGGTACTCCTGCCACTCTGATATACACGTTCTGTACAGCGATAATACGATCAGTGGGAGATACAAAGCGTCCGCTCTACATACTCACTACCTCAGGTATTGTCAATGTACTTCTCAATCTTGTTTTTGTTATAAAATTCAATATGGGCGTTGCCGGTGTTGCTTTGGCAACCATTATTTCAAAATACATTTCAGCCATATGGGTAGTTGCTATACTCCTTACATCGGATGGTGACTACAGGCTCAATGTAAAGAAGCTCAGAATTCACAGAAGCGAAATTAAGGATATACTGCATATAGGTATTCCTGCCGGACTTCAGAATACAGTTATGGGACTTTCCAATACGCTTATTCAGTCTGCTGTAAACAGCTTTGGTGCTGCTGCAATGGCAGGAAGCTCTGCAGCTCATAACATAGAGAGCTTTGTATTCAGTGCAAAGGATGCTTTTCGTCAGGCAACAGTAACTGCCATAAGTCAGAATTACGGTGCCCGCAACAAAAAGCGTATGGATAAGAGCTTTGGGGTTTGTATCGCTTGCATGTTTACGGTTGGCGCCTTCATAACCCTTGCTATGACACTGTTTTCAAAACCCCTTCTCAGTATATACATAACCGACTCCGCCGAGGCAATGAAATTCGGCGTTATGCGTATGATGGTTACCGGTGTTCCGTACTTTTTGAGTGGTATCATGGATATATACATAGGATATCTCCGCGGACTTGGTCATTCGGGAAGAACCACCGTAAATTCGTTTATCGGTATATGCGGATTCAGAATGCTATGGGTGCTTGCCATTTTTCCGCTTCACAGAAGCTTTATTCTGCTCTATCTGTGCTGGCCGTTGTCGTGGTTATTAACTACGATTCTGAATGCTATAACTCTCCATTCAGTAAAGAAAGAACTGAAATTTGACTAACACAACTGCCTAACTGTCCCGGAGCATACCGGTAAGTGTGTTTACGATATTGGTATCGGTTTTGTTGGTGTATATGTAAGTATCACGAAAGAGTCCATTGTTTACCTTAAGAAGACGAATGGAATCCGGTATTCGGTAGCCCATGGATTTCATGGGGATAAGTGCAACGCCCATTCCCATTTCCAGATATTTTACGACATACTCAGGGTCTTCGCATTCTATTGATGTGTCAGGCACAATTCCGGATTTTTCAAAAAATTCATCCATATAGTTTCTTTGGGCACTTCCCTTGTGCATACATATAAATTTGTTGTATTTTATATCCTCTGTGGTAACAGTATCACTGTTATACAGGGGATTGTTTTTTGGGACGGCAAGCATCACAGCTTCCCGAAGCCAGAACTCTTTACGGAAATGCTCATTTGCTATATTATTGTCGGCGACAATTATGTCAAAGTCGGCAAGCTCTGAAACACTACCGGGAAGAGTGTGCTTTATGACAAAAGATATTTCGGGATATATGAGCTTAAATCGTGTAATTACCTCGGTCACTTTTTGCCTGTTGGAAAGGATGAGCAGGCGGATTTCTCCTGTTGGGTTTTGTGACAGGTCTGCAATTTCTATTTTTGCTTTTTTGAAGGCATCGCGTGAAGCTTCTACGGCTTTAAGCAGAATTTTTCCGTATTCGTTAAGCTTTATTTTGTTGGATGTTCTGTCAAAAAGCGGTACACCAATTTTGCTCTCAAGCTTTTTTATGCTCATAGAAACAGTTGAGGAGGGAACGCCGAAAAAATTCGCTGTTTTGGAAAAGTTCTCCGTCATTGCCGCATTTTCAAAGTATTTTAAATATAAAGGTAACATAGTAATCCTCCGCTAAGTAATTCATACGACTATATGATACCATATATTTTTATATATAGCAAGAACAACTAATTATATTGTTTACAATAATGCAAAAACACTGTATAATGTCAAAGATGGTATCAAATAGTGTATGAAATGTCAAAACGGAGGTAATTTTATGAATTTGTTTGGTGGTGTTGTCACGATTACGGGAATAAGTTTTTTGATGTTCGGCATATTTGCAATTTTAACAGTCGGATATGTACTTGGCAGAATAACTATAAAAGGTATTTCTTTAGGTTCTGCAGGGGTATTTATAATTGCTTTGGTGTTCGGGTGTTTGTTTTACGACGACCTTGACGCTCAGCTTTCGGGATATACTGCAAATGCTTTAAAAATTGTTGAAAATATAGGCTTGATTCTTTTTGTTTCATCGGTTGGCTTTATTGCCGGGCCCAAGTTTTTCAGCAATATGAAAAAGAATTTTACTTCATACGTGTTGCTTGGATTAATTATTATAATAACAGGAGCACTCGTTGCAGTTGGCTGTGCATTTTTGGGACACTTTATGGGTGAAACCGACATGGAAAGACTTTCCGCAATTATATCGGGATTGTTTGCCGGTGCGCTTACATCCACCCCTGCATTCTCGGCAGCTAAAGCTTCGGTTGCAACTCCGGAAATGGAACAGCTTGTTTCTGTCGGTTATGGTATCGCATACATTTTTGGAGTTATAGGTGTTGTATTGTTTGTACAGATTATCCCCAAATTATTGAAAATAAATATGGATGAGGAACGTGCAAAACTTATTGTAGAAGATAATGTTTCAGTCCGTAAAGTGTCAGGGGACAAATTAATCGAGCTTGACGATTACGGAATTGCACCCTTTGCCGTTGCAGCACTTATAGGTATTTTCATCGGTATGATAAAAATCCCGCTTTCTTCGGAAGGACTTGACGGTACGACATTTTCTTTGACCACAACGGGCGGATGCCTTTTGGCTTCACTCATTTTCGGACATTTTGGAAAAATCGGAAAAATAAGCGTTATGCCTTCTTCAACCACGCTCAAAGTATTTAGAGAAATCGGACTTGTTTTGTTCCTTGCAGGGGCAGGAATATCAGGCGGCGCAAGGTTTATTCAGGAATTCAAAATAGACTATTTTGTCTATGGCATGATAATGACAATTCTTCCTATGATTATTGGCTTTATTTTTGCAAGATATGTTCTTAAAATTGATGTACTTAATACCTTGGGCTCAATTACCGGTGGTATGACAAGTACGCCGGCATTGGGTACGCTTATTCACGTTGCAGGTACTGAAGATGTAGCTGCGGCTTATGCAGCTACATATCCTATCGCACTTGTTGCGGTAGTGTTTGCATCACAGTTTATTATCATTTTGTTTTAGCATATGATAAACGCAAAACATTTACATTAATACAGAAAATTATATGACATCAAAGTTGTCAAGAAAGAAGTGACCAATATGAAAAAAGGAATACTGTATTCTGTCATTACTGCAATTCTCTTTGTAACCCTTGAACCGGTGAGCAAGCTTATTGCCAATGATGTAAACCCATATGCCATAACTTTTTGGAGATTTCTGATAGGTGGTATCATTATCTTGCCGTTTGCGGTGAGCAAGGTGAAAAAAAGCAAGGTGAAGATTGCTTTAAAGGATTTTGTCCTTATTTCCTTGTGGGGTATCCTTTTTATATGTATCAGCATGATATCGTTGCAGATAGCGGTAAAAATGGCGGAATCTCCCTCGATTATTGCAATAACTTTTTCATCCAACTCTATTTTCACAATTATTTTTGCTGTGCTTATATTAAAAGAGAAGCTTACGAAAAATAAAATTGTAGCTCTTGTGCTTGGTATTATAGGTGTAATATTCTGTGCGGATTTCTCTTCCGGAACAAATTTGGAATCGGTTCTCCTTGCGTTGTTCTCTGCGGTAACCTTTAGCCTCTATACGGTGCAAAGCCGCCGATATGTAAAAAAATACGGCAGCTTCGTTCAGTCATGCCTGGTGTTTTTCTCCGGAAGTATTGTTCTTCTTATAGCACTGCTCATTCTTGGTATTGACGTTACTTTTACGGCTTCTCCGAATGTAATACTGACTCTTTGCTACATTGGTACATTGGTAACAGGTATAGGTTATATATGTTACTTTGTTGCCATCGAAAAGGGCGGTCCGATAATGGCTTCTCTTGCATTCTTCATAAAGCCCATCCTTACTCCCTTTGTGGCTCTTGTGGTTAACAATATTGTGCCGGATTACAAGGTGTTTCTGGCGGTTATCTTTATTGTAGGAGCATCGTACTTTGCTACATACAAGAAAGAAAAAGTTAAATAAGAATACAAATTCAAGGTGCTGTTATTATAAAATAATGGCACCTTTTTGATTGACATTTATTCAGCTTATGCGATATACTTAGTATGAAACACTTTGTGGAGGTCAGAATATGAGCAAAAAGATAAGATGGGGTATAGCCGGTCCCGGCGGTATCGCAAATAAATTTGCCGTGGCGATAAAGAATGTGAAATGTGCAGACCTTTGTGCCGTTGCATCCAGAAGCACTCAAAGAGGCGAGGCGTTTGCGGAAAAATACGGAATACCAAAGGTATTCGGCAGCTATGAGGAAATGGCAAAATCCGATGATATAGATGCGGTGTATGTCTCTACAGCACATCCTTTCCACAAGGAGTGTGCCTTGAAATTTATAAAAAACGGGAAACACGTTTTGTGCGAAAAACCTCTTTGTGTAAATGCATATCAGGCGAAAGAACTCATAGATTGTGCCCGCAAAAACAAAGTTTTTCTCATGGAGGCTATGTGGACGAGATTTCTTCCGGCTGTATCGGAAATCAAAAATATTGTAGATAGTGGCGAAATCGGGGATGTAAGAGCAGTTACGGCAGATTTTTGCTATGCATCTTCTCCAGAGGAAGAAGAGAAACTTTTCTTAAATGAAATGGCAGGCGGTTCCCTTCTTGATGTAGGTATATACGGCTTACATTTTGCATCAATGTTTTTGGGTACAAAGCCGCAGTCTGTCCGTGCAGTAGCGGATGTTTGTGACGGTGTGGACTGCCATACAGTGGTGAATCTTACATATGACGGAGGGGCAGTGGCTACGGTTACCTCTGCCATCAATCTCCAAAAGCCGGAAGATGCGTACATCTATGGAACCAAAGGATATATCCGTGTTCCTAAGTTTTACGGTGCCGAGGAATTCTATGTAACAGCAGGAGAGGACACCCGATGCATAGAGGCACCGTCAATCGGAGACGGATTTGAGGAAGAAATATACGAAGCTTGCAGACTTATAGGTGAGGGCAAAACAGAAAGTGATATTATGCCTCTTGGTGAAAGTCTCAGAATTATATCTCTTATGGATGATATACGACGCAAGATAAATGTAACTTATCCCTTCGATATGGCAAAGGATGCAGACAGATTTCAGAAACAGCTTGACTTTGCACTGGAGATAGACAAGGAAAAAAGCATTCTGCGACAGACACATATAACAGACTACAAAAGGCAGGAAAATGATGCCGAGCACGCATGGCATATGGCGGTGATGATACATCTTATGAAAGAGTATGCCAATGAGGATTTTGATTCTTCAAGGGCGATGCTTATGGCTCTTATTCACGATGTTGTGGAGATAGATGCGGGCGATACCTATGCATATGACGAGGTGAATCTTGCTACACAGAAAGATAGGGAAGAAAAGGCTGCCAAGAGACTTTTCGGTATTCTTCCCGATGATCAGCGTGAGGAATTTAGGGAATTGTTTGAAGAATTTGAAAAAGGAGAAAGTCCGGAAGCACGTTTTGCCCGTGCGATGGATAATTTCCAGCCTCTCATACTAAATGACTCCAACGGAGGAAGGGATTGGGTGGAGCATAATGCGGATAAAACCCGTGTTCTAAAAAGACACCTGAGAACAAGAAAAGGCTCCGAAAAATTGTGGGAGCATTCCGTAAGGATTATTGAGAACAATACAAAAAAAGGCAATCTGTCGGATAGATGATGTAAAAAGCACAAAAGTTTACAGATAACTTGACAGATGTAAAAAAATATGTTAACATTTGTGGTAAAATGAGGTGACCGCAAATGAAAAGACAAATTGAAAAATTAAAAAAAGAAAAAAATATAGTGATCCTCGCACATTATTACGCACCTGCCGAAGCACAGGAAATAGCGGATTTTGTGGGGGATTCTTTTTATCTTGCAAAAGCAGCAGTCAATACAGATGCAGATATAATAGTTTTTTGCGGAGTGTATTTTATGGGGGAAAGTGCCAAGATCCTGAATCCTTCCAAAAAAGTTCTCATGCCGGATATCACTGCCGACTGTGCTATGGCTCATATGGCATCGGAAGAAAAAATATTTGAAATCAGACAAACCTATGATGATGTAGCAGTAGTTTGTTACATCAATTCCTCAGCCCGGCTCAAATGCCTCAGTGATATTTGCGTAACATCTTCAAATGCAGTAGATATAGTTAAGTCTCTCCCGAACAAAAATATATTCTTTATTCCGGACAGACATCTGGGAAGCTTTGTTGCTCAAAAAGTACCGGAAAAGAATGTTATACTCAACGACGGTTTTTGCCCTATCCATTCCGATATAAGTGTAAGTCAGCTTGAGGAAGCAATTGACAAGCATCCCGAAGCATTGGTTATATCCCATCCCGAATGCAGGGACAGCATACTGAAAAAATCGGATTACATAGGAAGCACGGCAGAACTTATTAGCTTCTCTAAGGAGAGCAAAGCGAAAGAGTTTATTGTTTGTACGGAAAGCGGTGTCGGATATAAGCTTGCACTGGATAACCCCGAAAAGAAGTTTTTCTTTGTGGAGCCTTCTCCATGCTGTACGGATATGAAGCTCAATACTCAGGCTAATATTCTCAGGGTTATGCAAACAGAGGATAACGAGATTACAGTGGATGAAATTACAAGAAAAAGAGCACTGTTACCTTTAGAAAAAATGTTGGAGTGTGCAAAATGAATACAGATATTGTAATTGTTGGAAGCGGTGTGGCAGGACTTTACTGTGCGCTGAATTTTCCGGAAAACAGAGATATCATTATAGTTACAAAGGACAAGGCAAGAAGGAGTGATTCCTACCTTGCCCAAGGTGGCATATGTGTTCTCAGAGACGAATCCGACTATGATTCATTTTATGATGATACCATGCGTGCCGGGCATTACGAAAATAACCCCGACTCAGTGGATATTATGATACGCTCTTCCATGGGGGTTATAGAGGATCTTGTTTCTTTTGGCGTAAGGTTTGAAAAAAACGGTGAAGAGTTCACCTACACCAGAGAGGGTGCGCATTCCAGCCCACGAATACTTTTTCACGAAGACGAGACCGGCAAAGAGATTACATCACATCTTCTTGAAACTGCAAGAAACAGGAAAAATATAAGGATTATAGAGAATTTTACCATGGTTGACCTTATATACCGTGACAATATGTGTCAGGGTATCATCGGTCACGATGCTGACGGAAATTACACTGCAGTTACTGCCAATTACACGGTTCTTGCAACAGGCGGAATCGGCGGTCTGTTTAAACATTCCACAAATTACCGACATCTCACGGGAGACTCTCTCGCCCTTGCTGTTAAGTATAATATCAAGCTTATGAACGTTGACTACATTCAGATTCATCCCACAACCCTTTATACCAAAAAGGACGGCAGGGAATTTCTTATATCCGAATCTGTCAGGGGAGAGGGTGCAATTCTTCTCAATTCCAAAGGGGAGAGATTTGTAAATGAGCTCCTTCCGAGAGATGTAGTTACAAAAGCTATTCTGGAAGAAATGAAAAAAGAAGGAACCGAACACGTGTGGTTGTCCATGGCGCCCATAAGCGAGGAGGAAATCAAATCACACTTTCCAAATATATATCAGCATTGTCTGGAGGAAGGCTATGATCCGACAAAGGAACCGATACCGGTGGTACCCTCACAGCACTACTTTATGGGCGGTATTGATGTGGATGATTGCAGCAAAACAAGTATGGAGCGTCTCTATGCAGTAGGAGAAACTGCCTGCAACGGTGTTCACGGAAAAAACCGTCTTGCAAGCAACTCCCTTCTGGAGAGCCTTGTGTTTGCCAAGAGGGCAGCTGCGAATATAAATCTCCAATACAGTATGATAAAAGATTTGCAGGAAATCCGAGTAAATCCTTCGGATTATGAAAATTACAAGGACGAATACAAAAAAATAGTTCTCGATACAATAGAAAAGGAGAAGATGAAACATGAATAATATAACTATGCTTATGAATGCAGATGAACAGATTATGTCTGCCCTTAGGGAGGATATAACAAGTGAGGATATAACCACCAATTCCGTAATGCCCGATTACTGTCTGGGTGAGGTGGAGCTCATAGCCAAAGAAGAAGGCATAATTGCAGGCCTCGGCGTTTTTAAGAGAGTTTTTGAACTTCTTGATGCAAATACAGAGATTGACTTTTTTGTTGCGGACGGCGACTGTGTAAAAAAAGGTATGAATCTTGCAGTGGTAAAAGGAGATATAAGAGTTCTGTTGTCCGGTGAGAGGACAGCTCTTAACTATCTCCAGAGAATGAGCGGCATTGCCACATACACAAAAAAGATTGCGGAACTTCTGGAAGGAAGCGGAACAAAGCTTCTGGATACACGAAAAACTACTCCTAATATGCGAGTTTTTGAAAAGTATGCAGTCAAGGTCGGCGGAGGATATAACCACAGATTCAATCTCAGCGATGGAATTCTTCTCAAAGACAATCATATCGGTGCCGCAGGAAGTGTAACCAATGCAGTCCGTATGGCAAAGGAATATGCTCCCTTTGTCAGAAAGATAGAGGTAGAAGTAGAAAATCTTGATATGGTCAGGGAGGCACTGGAGGCGGGTGCGGATATTATAATGCTTGACAATATGAGTGTGGAAGATATGAAAGAAGCAGTCCGCATCACCAAGGGAAAGGCAGAGACCGAATGCAGCGGAAATGTAACGAGAGAAAACGTTGCTAAGTTATTTGATATAGGCGTTGATTATATTTCGAGTGGCGCACTTACACATTCATCACCGATACTGGATCTTTCACTCAAAAATCTTCACGCAATATAAGGAGTGAGGACTATGAAAGGGCAAGACAGAAGAGATAAGATTGCCAAATTACTTATGTCGCAAAATACACCTGTGTCGGGTGCATGTCTTTCCGATATGTTTGGCGTGTCAAGACAGATAATAGTGAAGGATATATCCTTGTTAAGAGACGAAGGATACGAAATCCTGTCTGCACACAACGGATATCTGATACAAGCCACCCCGTTTTTTGAACGGATTTTTAAGTTGTATCACACCAGAGAGCAGACAGAGGATGAGCTGAATACCATTGTGGATTTAGGCGGAATTGTGTGGGATGTGTATGTTCGCCATAAGGTGTACGGCAAAATAAGTGCCAAACTCAATATTTCTTCCCGCCAGGATGTCAGGGATTTCATTGACGGTGTCAGAACGGGCAAATCTACCGAACTTATGAATATAACCGGCGGATATCACTATCACACGGTCAGAGCACTTGCCGAGACTGCTCTTGACGAAATAGAGGATAACCTGTGCCGAAACGGATACCTTGTGGAAAGAGATACCCAAACTACCAAATAATGATATAAAAATATATTTAGTGGAAAATATCGGCATAACAAAAGAAAATTTCAGGTTTACAATTCTACACTGTTTGACTATAATGAAATTATATTCTTATAGGGGAATGTGCTTATGAAAACTTATCTCAGACACAAAATACAGAATGTAGTAGATATAAAAGGTCTGGTTGCCCTTGAGTATCTTGATTTTGAGGGAAAATACAGAGATTATGTGGAAAGCCATGATTTCTGGGAGTTGTGCTATGTGCAGAAAGGTGAGGTAAACCTTGTTCTTGACGGAAAATCAATTGCCCTCAGGGAAAACAGTGTTTTCATCATTCCTCCCGACAGGGTACATTCCTATGTTTCACATCGGGGTAACCAAAGCCGGGTTTTTGTTGTCTGCTTTGAGAGCTTTTCTACAGCACTAAAGACTGTCGGGGAGATGTGTGTCTCTGCCGATGAAACCGTTACAGATTGTATCGGCAAAATTATAGATGAGTACAAAAACACCTACCGCACAGACAGCGATGTTCTCAAGGTTCTTGATTTCCCGAATTTTGGCGGTCAGCAGGTTATTATACTGCAGCTTGAATATCTTATAATATGTATGCTCAGAACCCTTTCGGCTACAAAAAACCCCGAAGTTGTTTTTATTAAAAAAGAGGATTTTTACTCCGAGCTTACGGATGTCATCATAGGATATTTCAGAGAGAACATCCGCACAAAGATATCTTTGCAGGATGTGTGCAAAAAGGTCAATTATTCACGCTCATTCCTGTGCAAAACCTTTAAGATGCAAACTGGAGAAAGCCTGTTTTCATATTTCAATAAGCTCAAAATAGAGGAAGCAAAAAAAATGCTTGATGATGGAAAAATGACCGTAACAGCCATTTCCAGGGAACTCGGCTTTTCGGATGTTAAGTATTTTGGAGCCACATTCCGCAAGGTTGAGGGAATTTCGCCCACTGCATACAGAAAGAATAAAGAATGAAAAAATCAGCCGTTACATTTATGATGATGTAAACGGCTTTTTTTATGGTTTAAAAAACTTGTAAAACATTATTTGATATGGTATAATAAATTCGCTACAACATTTTAATATTATTTATTCTGAATTTGGGAACGCTTAGTAAAAAGCGTAGCTCTGGTTTTTCATTGCCCATTTTTCGGAGTGAATATTGGATGTTGTAGCAAATATCTTACAGAGTACTGCGTTTTTTAGGTGTATGGCTCTGTGGGCTATACACCTTTTTTGATAGGAGGAAAAACAAATGATAGTTTCTGCATGGTCAATGATTCCGATATCGGAAAAACGAAGCATAGTAAAAAAGCATCTTCAAAATGCTGTTGAATATGCAATATCCGAGGGTGGAAGAGTGTTCCTTTCGGAAAAAGGAACAGATTTTACATCATTACTTGGCGAAGTAATAGGGGAGTATAGTGAAACGGTACATATGCATATAGAGTATAGTGATGATATCTTATCAAAAATCGGTTCGGATATGATACATAGCCGCAGACCGACTGATGTAGTCAGGTCATATATGACAGACAAGGCTGACCTTGTGATTATTTTTGAGCCGAAAGATAGCATCGCAATCCGAGGGCTGACCAAAACAACACTCAGGATAAAAATATAAATTCTGTGTACATGCACGAAATACAAGCACCTCCACATATATTGATATTGTGTCAATATACGGAGGTGCTTTTTGTGTTTTGTTTTTTAGCACAGCTTATGCCAAAAATGTTTTTTGTGATGTCCTATGTTACCAATGTAAGTTCTTTTGCTTCTCCACTATCTGCCGAGGAAGAAAGTGATTATATAGCGAGATGGCAGGCAGGGGACATAAATGCCCGCAATATCCTCATAGAGAGGAATCTCAGGTTGGTAGCACATGTCGTAAAAAAATATCCTGCCGCAGGCGAAACAGATGACCTCATAAGCATTGGTACAATAGGTCTTATAAAGGCTGTTAATTCTTACAATGAAGACCGAGGGGTAAGACTCAGTACATATGCGGCAAGGTGTATCGAAAACGAAATCCTTATGAGTATGAGAGCAGGCAGGAAGAGACAGAATGAGGTTCTTTTGCAGGAACCCGTAGGAAAAGACAGTGAGGGCAAAGAAGTTTCGCTTATGGACAGACTGGGAACCGGTGAGGAGGATGTATTTGAGGAAGTGGAAAATAAGCTCAACATAAATGAGCTCTATTCCAAAATGGAATCTGTATTGGGAAATCGGGAAAAGAAGATAATAGAGTTAAGATATGGTCTTGGAGGCAGAAATGCATTTACCCAAAAGGAAATTGCAAGATTATTGGGGATATCCCGTTCTTATGTGTCAAGAATAGAGAAAAAAGCAATAGGAAAGCTCTGTACTGCCATGAATGTCAACTGCTGAGGTCCTCAATCAGTATAAACAGCTCTTCTTTTGTAGATACTTCAATTCCTTCGGTGAGATTCTTTATGTCCTCATCAGTTAGAAAAAAGGTGTTTACCTCGTCTACTGAAGAGAGTATTTCGCTTCCGTCAGATTTTTTGGTAATCAGTATTACCCCCGACGTTTCGGGGTTGTAACGCAGAATATATTTATCTGTTTCAGATTTTGACAAAGATGCCGCGGGAAATTCAATCTCCCCGGTATCTTTGACAAAATCCCCGTGGGGTGTATCGTACACTGTAGGATAAGAAAAAAATAACTGAGCCGCCAATAAGCAGGTAATCGTTGCCAGTATGATTTTGCCTGTTTTTTTCATAAGATCATGCCCTTTTTCTTGTTTTTGTTAGTTTTACCATCAAAATTTAAACTATTCGTAAATAGATTGTAACATTAAATTGATTTTTTTATGATATAATACATAATGTATAGGTAGATTTTATTTACTACAAGAAACGGGGTACCTGATATGGACAATCTGGACAAGGTCAGAGCAAGACAAAAAACAAAGTCCGAAAAATTAATAAAAAAGAAAGAACGCTCAGCCGGAAGGGCTCGTTACTCCGACGGCAGAGAGGTACACAGTGTTCAGAATACCAATGCCGGTGATGTAAACACCACATCACGGACATCCTCTGCGACTGCAAAAAAGAGAAGAAAACGCTCCCGATTTGCGTGGGTTTTTACGCTTCTTAAAACCGTTATTCTTATAGGAATTATAGCATCCATATGTCTTGGTGTCTGGGTGTACTCAATGATTGATTTTACCTTTGGTGATGATTTGAGCTCAATGAATCTGAATATTTCATCCAAAGTGTACTATGTGGATTCTGTTGGAAATCCTACGGAATATGCACAATTTGATGCAACAGAGAACCGCATCTGGGTTCCTATAAACAAGATGCCTTCAAATCTCAAGAATGCATTTGTTGCCATAGAGGATCAGAGATTCTTCACTCATAAAGGTGTGGATATCAAGAGAACCGCAGGAGCAACCATTAATTATCTTCTTAAAGGGGATTCCTCGTATGGCGGAAGTACAATTACCCAGCAGCTTGTAAAAAACATAACATTTGACAGAGAAAGAACAAAAACACGTAAAGTAAGGGAAATGCTCCGTGCAATGGTTCTGGAAACCAAGCTCAGCAAAGAGCAGATACTGGAAATGTATATGAATACAATATACTTAAGTCAGGGTGCCAACGGAGTGGAAGCTGCAGCCAATATATATTTCTCAAAAAGTGTATCTGAGCTTACCTTGGCGGAATGTGCCTGCATTGCAGGAATAACTCAGTACCCGTCGAAGTATGATCCTATTACCCAGCCGGAAGCCAATGAGCAAAAGAGAAATCTTGTTCTGGGAAAAATGCTGGAACTTGGAGATATTTCAAAAAGTGAATATGATACTGCAATTGCAGAAGGCATAACTCTCAATCCGGGAGTCAGTACAGATGATGACATTCAGTCATATTTCCTTGATCATCTTTTTGAGGAAATTCAGGACGATTTTGTTGCCAAGGGTTACACTGAGGAATTTGCAGCCAATATGATATATAACGGTGGACTCAAAATATACTCAACTGTTGATCCTATGGTTCAGAACGTGATGGAAGATTATTATGAGAATAATGCTAATTTCCCCGGATACGGAAGTGAGGTTCAGCCTCAGTCTGCAATGGTAATTACAGATCCCCACACCGGAGAAATAAAGGGTATAGTTGGCGGCAGAGGAAAAAAGGACCGTAACCGTGGGCTCAACCGTGCAACTCAGTCCCACAGACAGCCGGGATCTTCCATAAAGCCCATAGCGGTTTATGCACCTGCAATAGACCAGAATGTAATAACACAATCGACAATGGTTGATGATTCTCCCCTTGAAATCGGAGATTGGAGACCAAAGAACTCCGGCGGCGGCTTTAGAGGTCTCACCTCAGTGCGGACAGCAGTGACTCACTCCTACAACATACCTGCTGTAAGAGTACTTGAGGAGCTTACTGTAAATAAGTCTTTTGAATATATGAAAGAAAGACTTCATATGACCTCTGTTTCCGATACTGCAGACAGGCACTACTCCATAGCTCTGGGAGGTTTTTCCAACGGAATTACAGTTATGGAGATGAACGGCGCCTATGGTGCTTTGGCAAATGACGGAGAATATATAGAGCCTCATGCCTATACTAAGATTTACGATGTAGAGGGCAAGCTTATACTCACGAATGAAATCACAAAAAATCAGGCATTTACTCCTGCTACAACATATATCGTCAACGATATCCTTAAAGATGTTGTAACCATCGGTACAGGAGCCGGAGCCAAGATATCCGGTATGGATACCTGTGGTAAAACCGGAACAACAGATGAAAGCAAGGACAGATGGTTTGCAGGCTACACACCGTACTATTGCGGAACTGTTTGGTTCGGTTACGATACCCCCCGTTCTATTTCTGCCGGCGGAAACCCTGCACTCACCATATGGGACAATATAATGACAAAAATCCATAAGGATCTTCCGGAAAAAAGCTTTGAAAAACCGGAAGAGGTTGTGGTAGCAAGGGTTTGCTCAAGAACCGGCTATGCTCCCTCTGACAGTTGCCCCACAATAAATCAGTATACAGACGAAGCAAAGCTCAAGGTGACTTGTACAAGTGACCACGAATATATAGGTACAAAGCCATATATGACAATCAAAAACGAAGAGGACGAAGAAGAGGAAAACGTTGAAGGTGAGGAAACAGCAAACACCGATGAGACTTCTGACGATACACCGGGGGGAAATACAGCAGAATCTGATGCAAATAACACATCAGTGACCACGACATCGGATGTTATTCCTCCTGCCGAACCTGCAGCTTTGCCTGCAGAGACACCTTCAGCAGGGGACAGCCCGGTTACTAATGTAAGTGTAAACTGAAAATTATAAAAGGAGAGATGAAAATGAAAATTATCACAATAAGCCGTGAATTCGGAAGCGGAGGAAGAGAAATAGGAAAAAGACTTGCCGACCTTCTGGGTTTTGAGTACTATGACCGCGAAATAATATCCGAGGTTGCCAAAATCGGTAATTTTGATGAGAAGTTTGTTGAATATGTTGGCGAAAACGGCTATTCATCCGGATTTCATTTTACCTACGGAAGAACTCTCTATTATCCCCATGCTCAGTGGGATAACTCAACAAAAATTCTGGTGGCGGAGCAAAAAGCTCTTAATACCATTGCACAGAGAGGAAAGGATTGTATCATAGTTGGTCGTTGTGCTGATGTTGTTCTTGCAGATTACAAGCCCTTTAACCTCTTTATCTATGCGGATATGGAATCCAAGGTAGAGCGTTGTCAGAAGCGTGCTGAAAGCGGAGAGAAGCTGACCGATGTCAAGATGGCAAAGAAGATAAAAACCATTGACAGAAACCGTGCCCGTCACAGAGAAGCTATATCTCATATTAAGTGGGGCAGAAAGGAAGCATATCATCTCTGCGTTAACACAACCGGAATTAACCCCAAGGA
>JAZQBI010000126.1:0-25110 GCA_045545635.1 Clostridia bacterium
TTGTGTTGTAGTCACCGCCGCCACTTCCGCTCAAAGCATATATGGTAGCAATGTTTCTCATTTCGGTAATCTGTCCCTGACTTATACCCTGCTGTGTAAGGTCTATCTCCACAACCTTGTTGCGAACCTTTTCGTACATACGCTCTAAAAGAGCTTCATCGGTAACCTGTTTTGCAAGGCTCATATCAAGCTCAACGGAGCCTTTAAAGTTTACAGTTTCGCCCTCGTATGCTCTGTAAACTATGGGAGTTGCCTCAGTTCCTGAGTCATCCTGTGTAAAGGTTGCTTTGTTTATGCGGTAATCTCCGCCGCGGAATACCACTTCCGCCACGGTTATACCCTGAGCTTTAAGCTCTCTTACCCTCTTCTGAGCACCGGCTAAAGTACCCAGAGGAGCTTCTATTGTACCGGCTGCAGAGTCCGAGCCGCCAACTGCGACATAGATTACCTCGCCGGCTGTCTCCTCGGCGGCAAATACGCCGGGGAGAGAGCTTACAAGCATGAGGACTACCACAAAAAGCGAAATGATTTTTTTAATCATAGTATTTCTCCTTTCTGTGAAATCCTTATTATCTGTATATAACTGTACCGTAGTTGAGGTCTCCGTAGTGAGAGAGGAGTGCAAGCTTGCTTGGAAGTGCACCGGAATCCTTGTAGCTTATGATTTCATCAACAGTTGCTTTCTTTACGGAAACACCTGAAGGAGTAGCTTCTACCACAAAGATACAATTTGTTGCCAGCTTCTGAGTACGGAATTTTGACAGGTCAAAGGTGTAATCCGCATCCTCATAGAGTGAGGGATCTGTTCCGTTTATAGCAAGCTTAACAAGGCCGTCTTTTACATATGCGGGATAGCCCACAGCAGTATCAAGCAGTGATACGGAGTCGTTATTGTTGGAGCCGCAGCTGTATCTGAAGCCTGTGCTGTAGTCATAGCAAAGTCGGATGGAGGAAATGAGTGTATCGCCTGTAAGCGAGAAGCCTATGATATCTCCTGCGGAAAGCTCTGCAGGACCGCTCTTATCAAATTTGTACACACCGTCGTTTTCCTCTTCGGGAGGTCTGTAGCCATCGATAAGTGCAGTGGGTGCCGTACCTGAGCCTAAGAATACTGTGTCCTCGTTCATATAGAAGGTTGTTTCCTTTGCAGAACGGGAAGCGTGGTCAAAGTAGATACCCTTGAGGCCTACAACACTATCACCCTCATCGTCAACAGTATTGAAAACCTTGGATATAAGGAATCTCGTATATTCCTTTGCCGCCTTTGCACCGCCTGTTGCATCAGAAGCAACAACAAGTACTTCGGGTGCAAGACTCAATCTGTCTGTGGCATAACCGTTAATCTGATTTTTCTTGTTGTCTCCTAAAAACGCATGGAGATTTACAGAGAAGAACTTTTCATCGGAATAGCTTTTCGAATCGTTGGGGATTTTGAACACTACCGAGGAGTTGACATAGGCAAATCTCTTGCCGAATATTTTGGCACCATGCTCGGTGTAATCATAACCGTGGTTTGAAGTATAGTCAGCCCATGTTTTGCAGAATGTACCGGAGTGACCGCCCTCACTGTTACAATATTCTTCAACCTCCGCCTCGGTGGTGGGCATCTTGGGAAGAACCCTGTACCAGCCTCGGTTGTCGGAATCCGGTTCGCCAAAGCCAAGGGGTGTAACTATTGCTTTGATTTTTGTTTCCTCTTCATTTGTACCAAAGAGAATTGCATCTGTTACATTGTCTGCTATAATGTCCATTGCTTCATCTGCATCATAACGGCTACCGTTAATTGTAACTCTTTCCTCCAGAGTATAGTCCTCAATCTTTCCTCTGGCTGAATAAATACGAATGTAGTATTCATCAGTAAATCCTGAACCGCCGTTATCCACATCCATAAGGATACCCTTTCTGGAAGGTGCGGCAGATGCACTTGAGGAGTACCATACCGCATTGCCCATAAAGTCAAAGTAGATTGTGTAGGAAACACCTACTGTAAGTCGTTCAGCATCCTTTATGTTTTCATAGTTTTCTATAACAAAGGACTGATTTTCGCCTATCATTTCAAACTCATCGGACTGACTGTAGTCCACAAGTACAAAATCTGTCTGTTTTGCCTTGCTTACCACTACCTTGAGAGCTTCGTTATTTCTGCTCTTTAATACGCTTACGATATCATCTGTCTCAATATCATCAAATGTAAGGGGATTGCCTTTGGCATCAACAACAGAGACCATGGCATCGTTTGTATCGGAAAGATCCAGAGTCTTTACTGCAGACATACCGCTGAAAAGATCCTCTGCGTATACTTTGCGGGTTGCATTATCTTTTTTTGCAACCTTGCCTACCATATAGTCGTTTGCAATGATAAGGTCATATGTGCTATTGCCCTCGGTGGAAACTATGGTAATATCACCAAACTTTATGTTTTCCAGAAGTGAAGTCTGCCATGTTCCAAGAGCCGCACCGTTGTATACAAGCTTTGCCTTGCTTGCTTTTTCTGTCTCGGTTTTGCCTTTTCCGTCAAAATATGTAAATTCACCGTTTCTGAGTGATACGAAGTCTTTGGCATTTATGGTGATTGCCTTGTCATATTGAGATACGCAGGCATATACAAGATGATTTTTTCCTCCATCTTCCATATAGTATACTTCTACATTTCTTCCGAGGAAATCTCTTGCATATCCGCACTTTTCCACAAAAACAGATACACCGTTTACAATAACAGCATCCTCTCCTGCCTTGGAACTGCCGTATATGGAGGAAATACCGTTATCTGTCATTATGCCTTCTGCTCTCTCCAGACCGAGGCGTGCCTTAAGGAAGGTTTCATCGCTCTTTACATAGTCAATATAGTCATCACCTATTGCACCGATTTCGTAAACGGGGATATCGAGAGCATTATATATAAGCTGTGCTGTCATCTCATAGGTTGCATAATCAGAGGGGGCAAATTTCATACCGGAAGTGAGCTTTATGGTATTTGCTGCCTGAATATATCCGTTGGGATATCCGCCCTTGATTTTTGCCATCTCTTCGTAGCCAAGCATAGAAACAACAACCTTCAATACTTCTCCCATTGTTATGTCGTAGTTAGGTCCGAAGTGGCTTTCGGTCATACCGTTCATATAGCCGAACTTGTACACCTTCATAATGGCATCGTACTGCGGAAGTGAGGAATCAACATCATCAAAAATCATTTCTGCACCGTCGGTAATTACGGTGTTGTTATTGTCGCTTCCGTACACATATTCCTGCCATAACTTGAAATTTCTGTTGGCATCCATAAGGTTGCAGATGTTTGCAATGATTTCTGCAAATTCTGCTCTGGTTATGGTTTTTCCGGGCACATAGCCTTCTTTATCTGTCATATTGAGTGCAAGAGCAAAGTTTTCTGCAGGGCTGTACTCGGCAAAAACCGGTACAACACAGAAGCTTGCACACAACACTACAGTAAGAATAATTGATATTATTTTCTTCATATTGCTTCCTCCTTACTGCACATTTACTGCATTGGCAATACCTATTGCAGTTGCAATGATTTTTGCCGCCTGAGAACGGGTGCAAACCTTTGCGGGTCCAAAACTTCCGTCTTCAAATCCGTTTATTATTGCGTATCCGGAAAGTGCTGCCACGGATGATTTTGCATAAGGAGCAATTTCCTCAGCATCCGTAAAGCTTATATCACCGTCGGGTTCCACGTCAAATCCCAGAGCTCTTGCAATTATTGTGCAGGCATCCTGTCTTGTTATTGCAAGTCCTGTACCAAAGGTGGTCTCGCTTGTTCCTGTGATTATGCCGTTTTCCACAGCTGCCGCCACATAGGGAGCATACCATGCGGAAGAGTCAACATCGTCAAACTTCTTTCCTGATGCCTGCATCTTTACATTAAATGCCGCAACTATGAGCTTTAAGAACTGCTCTCTTGTAATTTCAGCTTCGGGAGCAAAGTTCTCTGCATCCACACCGTCTATTACACCGATACTCTTTAAATAGTGAATATCACTGTATGCCCAGTGGGTTTTGGGAACATCCTTGAAAGAATAGGTCTGAGGTTCTATCTTGTTTTCTTCTTTAGTGTCTTCTTTGTTATCCTCTGTATCGTTTTTCTTGGAGGTGCCGACACTAAAGCCGCCGCCACCGCCGCTTCCTCTTCCTGAGGATGAGGAGGATGAGGATGATTCGTCGTCCTCTTGGGGATCTTCTGCATCCTCTACAAGAGCTTTGAACTCTTCAAATGTGAAAAGCTCTCCTGCTATTTCATCATTGAACAATATAGGATCTTCAAGTGCAAGATAGTTTTCTGCATCTATGCCAAGCTCAGTAAGGTTAGCCTCTGTAAGAAGCTCGGAAACATATTCCACACCGTTTACATTTGGATATGCAAGAGCGTAGAGAAGCATAAGCTCCTTGGCATCCTCTGCAAAATCTGCGTGGTTTTTGTAGCCTTTACCCATAAGAGCGTTCTGAAGCTTTACCTTGTTTTCAGTGTCAAGATAATTCTCAAAGTTTGCCATTAGGGTAACACCATCTGCATCTGCAATTGCGAGCTTGTCAGCATAATTGAAGTGTCCGTTTTCATCATACAGTGCTACATCCTCAGCACTCACATTGTATATGGATACAAGTGCAAGTCTCTCCACTATTTCCTTAAGCTCGGATAAAGATGCATCAGCAATGTTTTCTTCATCTGCAGAGTCTGCTATAACCTTTGAGAGTGCGTCTGCATCAGCTTTGGAGGCAAAGCCGTCGGGAATTTCCAGTATGGAAAGATATATACCCTCCAAACCTTCCTTTATATCGGAGGCATTGTCGGAAGTAAATGTATCCTTTATTGACAGTATATCTGCCGCTTTATCAATATTTATAGGCTGACCTTTTATAGAGCCGTCCTGTGCTTCTGCTATTACATAGTAATCTCCCTCGGGGAATGAGGGTGCGGGAACTACTGTGGCAGTTTCCTTTTCTCCCTCACGGCTTACTGTAATATCAATTCCTTCCACAATGCTTACTCTGTCGGCATCTGCAACATACCAGTCAAATGCCTCTGTGTTACCGGTAAGGGATGCTTCCACAAGGATTGAATCCACAAGACCTGTGGAAATCTTATCGGTTGTCCACTGTGCATCGTCCTTATTCAGCTTTGCACGCATTTCCATATCGCCGTTATCGTTGGCATATCTGGGCTGTACTGTTATATCGATACCTTTTCTGAAGTTTTCTGTTCCGGTACTGTTGTTTTCTGTCATAAGTACATAGTTACCGCCGGGTACTGCATTTTTGGAAACGGAAATCTGTGCACTTAAACCGTCATCGCTTACAGCGATATCAAAACCGTCAACCTTTTGCGTTCTGTCTTCATTTACCACATACCACTGTGATGTTTCTTTGGTGTTGGTTATTTCCTCATCATACTGATTATATATCTTGGAGGTAAATGTGAGAGCTTCGCCGCCTTCTGTAACAACTGTGTCCTCACCTGCAATCTCTATGGAACGACCAACCTCTTCTTCGATGATGAGTGAACCGATTTCAAAGAGGATGTCTGTACCCTGAGGGTTGTGAAGTGAGCTGTGATTGGGATAACCGTAGTGTAGATTGCTCATGGCAGTACCGTCAACTTCTACATGAAGCTTAAATCTGAAATCCTGCCATTCGCCGCTTTTGGTAATGGTAAGCATTTCGTAGGGTTTACTTTTATTTGTACCGTCACGGGAATCTATCATATAGACAAATCTTGATTCACTAATCCCTGAATCCTTATTGTTCTGAAGTCTTGTGCTGAAAATGTATGTAGTATCTGCCTTCCACTGATATCCGTCCAGACACAAGGTCATATCACCGCCGGCAACAGGGGTAGTAGAGCTGTCACCCCAATATCCGGGATTTGCAACCATTTTGTATCTCATGGCTCCTTCAATACCTCCGGAATGGGTAGGATGAATTGTATCAAAAGTGGCAAGCCATCTTCCGGTAAGTCCGCTGTCATTTGCATATATGTTCACCGGTGTTGTATCCTCTGCAACATAATCCTCATAGGTTGCAGTTTCCTCTGCCATTACACTCACTGCAGGCACAACAATTGTGGTGCAGATAAGAGTAAGTGCAAGAAGTATTGATAAAAATCTCTTCATATCTTATATCCTCCTCATTAACATTATGTTTTTGAAGTTCTTTTACTATTTTTTTCTCAAAATCTTTGATGCACGAAGGGGCGTTACATCATCATTTTTCCAAACAAGAATTTTTAATATATCCACGCTGTATTCACCCTTGGTGTCGATGCTTACGGGAAACTTTTGTGTTGTTGCCGAAATAGTTTTATGCCCGCTCCACACATTTTTGAACTTTCCGTAAGTGTCATATGCGGCAACATAGATTTTTGCATCATAACTTGCAGAGCCGACAGTGGATACTGACATATCGAAAGATATGTTGTTTCCGCTTTGTATAACTGCAGTGTTGTCTATAATGATATCCGTTGCAAAGAACGAGAATACCTCACTCTCCCACTGTGCCTTCAGGTTTCTGGAGGTGTTCTTTGCTATGACCTTCCAGTAATATCTGGTACCGGGTGTGAGAGAAGATAAATCGTAGATATTGTTGTGAACCTCTTCGCTGACTACAATGTTTTTAAATTCAGCATCTGTTGCAACAATTATATCATAGCGGTTTGCAAGAAGTGCATCCTCCCAGAAGAGCTGTGTGGAATCTGCAGATATGGCATCTCCGTTGGCAGGATAGAGAAGTCTGAATGATGCTTTGCTTGTGTCTATGGCAAAGCCGTTTGTAAGTCCCAGAGTATTTATGTCAAAGTTTGCATCCGAGAGAAGTCCGGGATTTGCTATTGCCGCCGCACTTGTGCTCTTTACACGGTAGTCAAGATTTTCGGGATCCACAAATATATCCTTTGTATAATCTGTGGGGTTTGTACCAATCTGTGCGTAAGTACGGTCATCCCAACACAACAGATTTTCGTTGGAGGTATCAGCAGCCGCATCCACCGATACATTACCGCCAAACACTGTGTACTTGTGGGGATTGTCATTTGTGTCTATCCATGTTGCAAGGTCAGGATAGCGTTCTCTGTAAAGGTCAATATCCTCTATTTCGGAAAGGAAGGTCTCCATAGTGTCGGTATTCTTGGTAGTGTCATACATAGTAGAACGAACCTTGCCTGCAATGCCGTCATAGCTGTCCCAGTTATTTGTACCGCCGGCAGCTGTGGTCTCTGTGGAAGAGTTGGGGTTACCGTGGAATCTCCATGGAGCATTGGTATCTACCATGATGTTATTGAGCACCTTCTGTGCCGCGGCACCGTGAGAGTTATATCCGGTTTTTGTTCCGATAAAGAAGTTGTTCTTTATGGTATTACCCTGCTGGCAGTCATCCATATAGATACCAACGGTACCGCTTACCAATCTGCTGTCTGTGGGCCATATGTCGTGGATAAGGTTAGAGGATATTGTGGTACCTCTCATCATCTGGTTTCTGCCCTGATAGATAGCACCTGCATCGGCAACCTCACGAAGAACATTATGGATTTCGTTATTTTCTATAAGGTGATCGTTGCCGATAATGGTAATTGCATGCTGGGTACTCTTGGAGAAATTATTGTTACGGACTGTGTTTCCTACGCCTGCAACGAGCATGGAGGCATCCACAGGAGAACGCTGATTGGAACGGGTGATAATATTGTTTTCTATTATATTACCGCTTGGTGTAAGAGTATCGCTGTTTCCGCCTACTATCTGCAAAGATACACCGCTGCAGTTATCAAAGAGGCAGTTTCGGATATCGCAGTTATAGGAGGAATCCTTGTACATATAGGACTGCTGCCAGTAGTTTGCACCGGTAACAGGTCTTTCTGTTCCGCTGTTTACAAGTCCTTTGTATCCGATGTTTGTAAATGTACATCCGTCAAAGTCTACATTGTCAACATTTGTTATGACAACAGCGGTGCTTGTATTCTGGGTGAAATTCAAATCCTTAAAGAGAATGTTTTTTGCATTCTTTACAGAAAGAAGTGTTTTTGCCACGGAAAACTCCACCTTGGCACCCTCTGTATCATATGGAGGATAGAAGTAAAGAAGCATATTCTCTCTGTCTATCATAAATTCACCGGGAAGGTCTATTTCCTCAAGGAGATTATATGCCTTCCAGCGGCGGGATACCGTGCTGGTGAGAGAAACCGTGGATTCGGGATAATAAATGATATTCTTTGATGTGTCAATGCTTTCGGGAGACAATCTGTATCTGGTAAAATCCCATTCGGGGAATACCGATACCCACCACTGACTTGCCTTGCTCCATCTGTCGGGAGCGTCTCCGTCGGCATAGCCCATCTGATGGGGATATAGGTCACCTTTTAAGCTGCTGCTTATATACCACTCATACTTGGGAGTCCATGTGGTGTACTCTCTGCCGTTAGGCCACTGAGCTATGGGCTGCTCCACATTGTTTACATATATTGTATTGTAATCGCCTGTGCTCTTTAATGAATAGATAGAATTTACATTTGTAAGCTCTGTAATTTCGCTTTGGCTTATTCCCTGCTCTTCAAGGTCAATTACCACAACCTTGTCGTGAACGGACGGGTACATACGGTCAAGAATTGCTGTGTCTGTGATATGCTTTGCCTTTGACATATCAAGCTCTGCAGAGCCTTTGAAGCAAGCCTTTTCGCCCTCGTAAGAACGGAAAACAATACTTCTGCCATTGATGCCCGACACTGTTTCGTCTATGCTTATACCGTTTACTCTGTAGTCACCGCCGCGGAAAATAACCTGTGCAACAGAAACATCTTTTGCTTCAAGCTCCTTTATTTTGCTGATTGCACCTTCAAAAGTAGCCAGAGGCTCATCCTTGGTACCAAAGCTGTCGTCGTCACCGTAGGGAGCTACATAGATTAGTGCACCCTCATCGGTTAAGTCCATATCATAAGGCTTAACGGTTATTTCGATACCCTTGCGGAAGCCGGTCACTCCCTTTGTGCTGTCCTCTGCAAATACAACATATTTACCGTGAGAAACAGTCTTTGGTGCTGAGAGAACTATCTTTTTGCCGTCTATGGACTTTATGATGTCAAAGCCTTCCACAACCTTTGTGCGGTACTTGTTGGTTACATACCAGTTGATATTTGCCTTTTCACTGTATTCAAGTCCAATCTGATTTAATATCTTTGCATTTAATGTTATGTTGCCCTCACCCTGAGTGATTGTGTCATCCGATGCAGTAACCTGAATATCGTGAGGTTTTTCCTCTGCCACATAGAAACTTCCAAGTCTGTGAAGAATGTCTGTTCCCTTGGGGTTGTGAAGTGAGCTGTGATTGGGATAGCCGTAATAAAGTGCACTCTTTGAAGTTCCCGCCGCATCAACATGGAGCATAAACCTAAAATTCTGCCACTGAGAATCAGAGGTAATGTTTGCCGTGTAGTACGGTCTGCTTGTAGTAGTACCGTCACGGGAGTCTATCATATAAATAAATCTTGTGTTATTAACACCGGAAGCCGGATTGTTTTTAAGGTCAGTGCTGAAAACATAGTTTGTATCAGCCTTCCAGAGATATGTGCCGATAGCCTTTGTCATTTCGCCGCCGGCAACGGGAGTTGTTGAGGAATCACCCCAGTACTGGGGAGAAGCCACCATAGGATATCTCATAGCACCTGTCACACCGTTTGCGTGAGTGGGTGCATATGCCTCAAAGGTTTCGAGCCATCTGCCGGTAAAGTTATTTGCATCATTATTATTGGCAACTATATTGTCGGAAAGCTCTACGGGCACATAATCATCGTACATATCTGCCGACTTAACTGTTATTATAACTGCCCTGGCTATTTTGTAGTCCTCGGAAAATGCCGCTATGGCATATTTGCCGGGAGCTGTGTTTTCACCTATAAATACAGTTGCGGTTGCAGTATCTCTTGAAGGAGTTACCGTTATACCGTCAGCTTTGATTTTTCTTGTTTCCGCATCCACGACTGCCCAAGTGAAATTCTGCTCAAGGTAGCCTTCGATGCCTATCTGGTTTACAACGGATGCTTCGAGCTTTACTGTGTCACCGTAGGTTACATCGGAAGAGCCGGAAGTAATAGTGTTTGTTATGTCGTAAACAGCTTCCTCTGCAAGATAAAACTCTTCTGTTCCGCTATATTTCCAGCTTACATCAAAGCTTGTTCCCGCAAGTGCATCCACGGGGAATACCGTTTCCAGAATAGGATTGTTTGTGCGGTCTGCAAGCTGTTCATGCTTTTTGGGAATACGGAGAACATCCTTGTATGTAACCCAATCTGTGCTTGTGAGGGAAAGACCTGCTGTACCGTAATTTTTGCTAGCATGGTTAACCGAATAGTTGTCAGCATCATGTGCCACAAAAGCAACCTTTGTATCTGCAGGACTGGAAGCGTTCTTCCTTGCGGAAAATCTTACTGCATAGGTCACATCATTGTGAGGCTTTTCTGTGAGGATTGAATCGCTGAGCACCGCACCAAATTGTCTGTATGCGGCTTTGCCCACCTTGGTTGTGCCGTCATATTCCGCACCGCTTCTCACGGTGAAAAATTTTTCTGCATAGGTGTGTCCGACCTTAACACCAGTGGAGCTTCCGTCGTTGTCAACACCTATATACTGAAGGTCATAGTTGTCACCGCCAACCTTACCTATAAGATTTTCGGGTATGGCTCCGGGAACATAGTCCACATATTTGCTGGGGGTATCTACCGTTATGGTGTAACCCTTTGCCATATCGTAGGCTTCGCTGTATGCAACAACGTCATAAAGTCCGGGTTCTGCATCTTCTGTCACAGTAACGGTTGCAGTTGTTGTATCAGGGGAAGAGGTTACAGTAACCCCCTCTATTTCCTTGCTTCTTGTTTCACGGTCAAGAACCTTCCAGACAAAGGTCTGGTCAAGGTAACCGGGAAGTCCCACCTGATTTGTAAGCTGTGCCTTAAAGGTGGCAGACTGCAAAGGTGTTACATAGGAAGACTCACTTGTAAGCTCATTTGTAATGTCATAAGCTTCTTCCTCGGCAAAGTACATCTGATACATACCTTCGCTTGTATCGGTAAAGTTTATTTCTATCTTACTGCCGGCAATGGTGTCATCATTAAAGCCGATGCTTATTCTGTCAACATCATTGGCGGTATCTGACTTGTTTCTTTCGGGAGAACGGATGCTTCCTTTAAAATCCATCCAGTCTGTGCTTGTAACAGGCATACCTTCACTGCCCCATTCAACGGCATTGAGGGCAACATAACCATCCAAATCAAAGAGGAGAAAACGAACATTGGGGGTATATGTACTGTCACAGTTTCGCACCTGAACGGCATATACATAGTCCTTGCCGTCGTCGATATCTCCGCCAAAGCCACTGGAACTGTTTGATTTTATAATATTTGCGCCGGCGTAAACTCCGTTAATGAGATATGATGGAGCACTGTCTCCTGTCATAGTCCCACCGGGAGTTCCGTTAGCCTTGATTGTTGTCCACTTGTAGCTGTTGGTCTGTCCGCGGGAAATTTTGTTGCTTGTGGTTCCCATGTTTGCCCACCAGGAGCTTGCATCACCCATTTCCGATGCGGTCTTCAGCATATTGGCAGGCATCTCACCGACAACATGGTCCGCATAGGATACATCTGCACTGACTGTGGGTACGATAAGGCTCGAACACATCACTGCACAAACAATCATAAGGGATAATAATCTCTTCATAAAATTCTCCTTTTCAAAACAGAGTATATATGTAAAATCTCATACAGATTTATATTCAAAGTTAATTTAACAAAAAAATATTATTTTTTTTCAAAAAACGCCCATATTTAACCAAAAAAACCAAAAATAATGCTAAAATGCCACAAAAAAACTTTTTTCTTAAAGTCCCGTCAAGCACCTGAGGTTGGTCAGGTGCTTGTCGAAAACTTTTCTATTTAATTATTACTTGCTTGCAGCAACGTGTGCTTTCATCTGTTTTTCTATTTCTTTTACAATCTTGTCTCTGCCGGCAGCTTCCTGTGCAGCTTCCTTTTCTTTAACATACTTGTCGTAGTCTGCAGGCTTAACTGTAACATAATCACCAAACTCATCATTTGCGGATTTGAGCTGAGCAAGTTCGTTCTTTATAGGCTCTGTATCGAGCTTAAAGGTTGTTGTTACGGAAACAATAGCTTCGTCATTGAGCTTTCTTGTTCTTTCCCATACATCGTCATCCATACCCTCGGTAAGGATTGCGTTGAACTGGTTACCAAACTGCCAGTCGGAGTTGGGAGCATAGCCGGAATTTTCCTTCTTAACCAGCTTACCTTCGTCATTAAGGTCGTAGTGAACTCCCTCAAGACCGTAACAGATGATGTTATATAGCTCCTTATTTGTATTTACAAGATGAATAACCTCAAGAGCCTTTTCGGGATTCTTGGAGCCGGCACCGATACCGAGAGCTGTTGATGTAGCACCGGTAAAGTGAGGCTTTGTAATGGTCTTGTAAACGTACTTAACAGTATCTTCCTGTTCCTGACCGGGCTTGTAACCCTGTACCATTACGGCATATTTACCCTGGTTGATATCTGTTATGTTGTTATCGTTGTTAGCGGAAGCATAGTCCTTACGGATGTAGCCCTTCTGATACCATTCACGGATTTTTTCCACACCGCGCTTGCTTTCGGGTGTACCGTTGGGAATAATTTCACCTGTAGCCTTGAGAGCGGAAACACCTACACCGCCGGAAACATCTGTGGAAATATCATATGTCCAGGGGTGTGTTGACCAACGGTTGTTGTATGTATAGAGGTTAGGTTCCTTTTCGTGAAGAAGCTCCAATATAGGCTCAATATCTTCGATATGCTCTATATTGCTTAAGTCAATATCATACTTTTCCGCAAGATCCTTCTTAACGGATACAGCAAGCTGTGTGTACATAACCTGCATATTGGGAACTGCGTAGATTTTGTCATCAATCTTCATATCGTTCCAGTATTTTTCGTCCATTATGCCATAGAGGTCATCGGAGATAAGCTCTGTGATATCCTTAAGACCGCCGTCTCTTGCAGCAGAAACATAGTCATTTTTCCAGTTGGAAGTAAAGCAGATATCAAACTCCGCACCGGAAGCCATCATCATCTTCATTCTCTGGTCATAAGCACTGGCGGGGATAAACTTTAAATCAAGCTTAACGCCAAGTTCAGGCTCAATAATTGCATTTGCAGCTTCCATAACCTTAGCCATGTCGGGCTGTTCATCGCCAAATGCATACCATGTGATTACTGCACCCTCTGCATCGTTGGACTTGTCGCCGCAAGATACAAAAGAAAGTGCCATAACACAAACCAAAAGTAATGCCAATAATCTTTTCATTTTTCATTTTCCTCCCTGAAAATAATATATATAAATCCGAAAATTTATATCAGCCTTTAACAGAACCTACCGTGAGGCCCTTTACAAAGTACTTCTGGAAGAAGGGGAACACAACAAGTGCAGGTCCCGCAACCACCATAGCCATAGCCATACGAACAGTTTCCGTAGGAATATCCTTTACATCCATAAGTGCCTGCTTATCAGCAGTTGAGGACTGAATCATATTGATGTTTTCCATTATATCCTGAAGCAGGAACTGCAAGCTATAGAGTCTGGACTCATTTATATACAGCATGGATGTGTTCCAGTCGTTCCACTTACCGAGGAACATAAAGAGAGCAACTGTTGCAAGAACTGGTTTTGAAAGCGGAAGCACAAAGCCGAAGAAGGCAACATACTGGTTGCCACCGTCAATTTTTACTGCCTCCAGCATTTCACCGGGGATATCCGCAAAGAAGGTTCTCATCATAAATATGTACCAGGGGCTTATAAGACCGGGAAGTACATATACCCAGATGGTATCGTCAAGATTTAAGTAGCGGGTGATGAGAATGTAGCTGGGAACTAAACCGCCCGAAAAGAGCATAGTAAAGTAGAAGTAGAAGTTGACATACTTTCTTGCCTTGAATGCTCTGTTGGAAAGCGGATATGCCACCATAGCCATAAAGAGCACTGCAAGTATCATATACAGAACAGATGCAATACCTGTTATTTTGTACGCATTTATTATTCTTGTGGGATTATCAAACACAAATTTGTATGCGGAAAGGTCTATAGATTTTGGAATAAGCTGGTATCCGTAGTTTGCAATATCTGCCTCACTGGAGAGAGATACAGCTATAACCATGAGGAGAGGATAGAGCATAAGAGCACAAAGTGCAAGGAAAAATACGTTTAGCCCAAGCTGCATTTCTTTTATTTTTTTCATGTCTTTGTCCTCCTTTTAGAATAACTGTTTTTCTTCGTCAAATTTACCTACAACCCAGTTGGTAAATACAACGAGGACAAAGCCTACTATTGACTGAAGAAGACCGGTAGCAGAGGATGTTCCCATATCACCGGAAACACGCATTGCACGGAATATGTAGGTATCGATAACATCTGTTGTGCGGTAGAGTGCCCCGATGTTTCTGGGTACCTGATAGAACAGACCGAAGTCGGCACGGAAAATACCGCCGATCTTTAATATTATCTGAATTGTCATAATGCCTGCAAGCATAGGAATCATTATGTAGCGGTTAACCTGGAATTTGTTGGCACCGTCAACCTTTGCCGCCTCAACAAGAGATATATCAACACCCATAAGAGTTGCATAGTAGATGAGTGAATCCATACCGAGGTGCTTCCACACGGAAGCAATGGTAAGTATGGGAGGCCATGCATTAGGCTCCGAATACCAGTCAACGGGTTTCATACCAAGACCTTCAAGCATCTGGTTTAATGTTCCGTTGGTGGGATGAAGAAGTGCATATGCCATATATGATACAACAACCCACGAAAGGAAGTGTGGTGTAATCATAACTGTCTGATAAAGTTTGGTGGAATTGCGGCTCTGAATCTGGAACAGAAGAAGTGCTATAAAAACCGAGCACACCGTAGAACAAAGGATGATAACAAAGTTCATTACTATCGTATTGGTAGCTATCCTTGTAAATGTATTGGTAGTGAGCATAAACTCAAAGTTTTTAAACCCAACCCAGGGAGAGCCGAAAATACCTCCGGTGTAATTGTAATCCTTAAATGCGATTATGATACCGCCCATAGGGATGTAGCAAAATACGAATACAAGGAGTATGGGTATAATTGCAAGCGTCCACATCTGGAAGTTATCCATATCGAATTTGCATTTTTTTATTTTCATTGGCTTATCCGATAATGCCGCTTGATTGTTGACTTTCATTTTATTACCTCTCTTTCACACATATTACAACAGTATTTTATCATTTTTGCATATTGTAATCAATGCATATTTTTTGGCTTTGCACTGCACTTTTTTTTGATTTTTAATTATTTTGTAACATCCATCGCAAAATGATTTCAATACTTGACAACTAAATATCTTCCATTGTATTATCGTTACATAGTACAAAGAAAGAGAAGTATGCTTATGTTAGGAATTAAAAAATCAAAACGGGATCTTATTTCCCGATTCAAAAAAAGCAGTATTTTTATGTCAAATTTGAAAAGGTTCACGGTCATAATAGCCATTCCGCTTATCATCCTCAATCTTCTTACCGCCATGTACTACTACCGCAGTATTTCCCTTGAATCCAGAATGACATCCACACAGATATATTCCATGGCACAAGGAAAGATGGAGTCCGCTTATGAAGAAACGGAAAAGATATTCCTGTCTCTCATACTTGAGCCCGGACTTGAATCCATAATGGATGCGGACAGCTTTTACAGCCTTAATGAGTACCAGATAAAGCATATAAATGAGCTTTCGGATCTGGCAGAAAAGTACACTACATCTTCCAATATAATAGATGCAATATATGTGTACAGCTACAATGCAGGCTATGTTTTATCCACCACAGGTAACAGCGAAAGCGAGAATTTTAAAAGCTTTCCGTGGATGGAAGTCTCCTCCGATGATTACTGCTTTACCATAAAAAACAAAAACTCCGTGTCTATATGCTACAACCTTACCTCACCCAAGGAAAAGAGGGGACTGGTTGTATTTGATATCAACTCCACCGAGCTAAAAAGCGGAATAACCGACTACTCCGGCAGAAATGTTTATATGCAGATTTCTTCCAATAGAGGTGATGTCCTGTACAGGTCAGGTACTCCAAGCTTCGAGCCCGAAATCACATCGAAGCAACACAGCTTTCATATGCACAACAAGTATACCGAAATAGCCTCCGGAATATATGATATTCTTCTTTACATAGCTGTGGATCATCCTCAGCCTATATATTCCAATTTTATTTTCATAAGTATTTTGTTTATACTGGCAGTTGTTATCCTTTCGGGAGTGTTTGCCTTTATTCTTGCATCCTACTCCTACAGAGCAGTTCAGGATATAATAAAAAATGTAAACGACATTGAACCCCTTGACGAATTTTCCACCGCGGCAAATGAAATAAACTACATAAATCAGAACATACTAAGCATCAAGAGCAAAAATGAAAAGCTGGAGGAAGAGCTTCTTACAAGCTTTGCAAACCTGAAAGCTCTGCAAATGCAGGTGCTTCAGTCCCAGTTTACACCTCACTTCCTTTTCAATACACTGAATGTAGTAAGTGTGGAGCTGATGCTGAAAAACGGCGTAAACAACCCGGAAAGCAAATCCCTTACCGTACTTTCGGAGCTTCTTTCCGAGTCGATAGATACCAAAAACTATATGGTACCTATGAAGGATGAGCTTGAATACTGCAATAAATACATCACAATACAATCCTACATATCCAACAACAATTTTGATGTGGTTATGGATATTGACGAAGCAAGCCGTGAATGTATGTATATTAAGTTCACTCTCCAGCCCCTTATAGAAAATGCCTTTAAACACGGCATAAAATACCTTAAAAATAAAAAAAGAGGTCTGCTCTCCATCAGAACGAAAAGAGAAAAGGACAACCTTGTTGTCACTATAAAAAACAACGGCCCTGTTCCCGAAGAAGCAGAACTTACACAGCTCAACCGTATGCTCTCCGAGGGTGTCGGCTACGAAAAGAATCATGTGGGACTTTTTAATGTAAACAAAAGAGTCAAGCTCGTATTCGGCGAGGATTACGGCTGCAGAATTTTCTGCGAGGATGATACAACAACCGTTACTGTTACAACTCCGTTTATTACCGATATCGGTCCTGACACACCATAAAAATTCAAAAAAAAATGACTTTTATTTCTAAATAATGTGCATTTACATCCATTTTTCTGTTTGATATAATATACATAGTGATATAATATTGTGAGGGGTGGATTCTTGTGTCAGTGAAAATCATACTCGTCGATGACGACGAAATGAGCCTGTTTGGCCTTGAAAAGTTAATACCCTGGTCCGAATGCGGATACACCCTTGCGGGAAGCTTCTCCTGCAGTGATGATGCCATCGAATTTGTGGAGAACAACGAGGTTGATGTTATCGTCACCGATATCTGTATGCCCAAGCCCGACGGTCTTGACCTTGTAGCTATGATGAGTGACTCACATCCCGACATAAAAATCATTATACTCAGTGCTTACAGGGAGTTTTCCTATGCGCAACAGGCACTGAGGTTCAAAAACGTGGTGGATTACCTTACCAAACCTCTTGAATATAATACCTTTACAACCACGCTCGAAAAAGTAAAAGAATCTCTGGAGATAGCACCTCATTCATTCTCCTCCAGAGACGATATATACGAACGACTTCAGTTTTTCTCCAATCTGCTTTGCGGCAACATTACCGAAACGGAAAATATGTCTATTCAACTTTCAAATCTCGGAATAGACACAAATCCCGACAAAACTCCGTGTACACTGGTGGTATTTCACATTCACGATTTTGCCGCTTTCCAGGAAAAGACTTCAAAATACAATTCCGTACAGCTTTACCATGCGATGAGCAACCTCCATCCGTTCCGCACATCTGACGGCTTCTTTTCTCTGGCACTTTGCTCATACAACAACATAGCATGGCTTGTAATACACAAAAACCCTGACATGAAGGGCGTAAATGACAAATTTGCCTCGGAAATAATCTCAAACTTCCGTTCTATAATGGGAATTGATGCCGTGGTAAGCTCGTCCAAAACACACGCATCCATACTGGAGCTTGTAAATGTCCCGTCAATTGAGGATATGGAGCCCCGTATTGACTCCGACGATAAGATAATAGATGCGGCTACAAACTACATCTATGACCACCTGAGCGAAAATGTTTCTCTCGACGATGTAGCATCCCATGTCTTTATGTCTCCTGCTTACTTTTCAGCTTATTTCAAGAAAAAAACCGGAGAAAAATTTATTGACAGGCTCACATCGCTGCGAATGGAAAGGGCGGCGGCACTGCTTATAGGCGATGACTCCCTTTCTGCAAATGAAGTCAGCAATATGATAGGTTACAATCATATCGGATATTTTTACCGCAAATTCAAGAGCTACTTTGGAATAACCCCCACAGAATACAAAAACACCCACAAAAAATAATCTTTTCATAATAAAAAATCCTTCAACGGCATTTGCCGTTGGAGGATTTTTTGAATTTTATACAGTTTTTACCGAAATTTTTTCTTCGTGGGAAGAAATGTTCTTCTTTGCAGTACCCAGCATCAGCTTGATACGGTTAAGCTGATTGACCTCGCTTGCACCGGGATCGTAGTCTACTGCGGTTATGTTGGCATAGGGATATCTTCGTTTGAGTTCCTTTATTGTGCCTTTGCCCACAACATGATTGGGCAGACATCCAAAGGGCTGAATACACACAATATTGGGTACCCCCGTAAGAAGAAGCTCCGCCATTTCTCCGGTTAAAAACCATCCCTCTCCGTATTGATTGCCGATGGAAAGAATGGGCTTTGCAAGCTGCGCAACTTTTCTTATAGCCATAGACGGTTCAAACCGTGAGCTTTTTGTAAGAGCCTTTGTTCCGTGCCTTTTTAGTATTCCTATTATCCCGATTGCACAGTCTGCCACAAAATGCTTAAACTTTGTTTTTCCGAGAAAATCAGCCTGATAGTGATTGTTGTACAGGCAGTACAAGAAGAAGTCCACCATGTCCGGCACGACAGCCTGAGCACCCTCTTTTTCCAGAAGTTCAACAAGGTGATTATTGGCAAGGGGCATATATTTGACAAGTATTTCGCCCACAATTCCAACCTTGGGTTTTACTATATTTTCATCTATGGGAAGAGTATCGAAGGCTTCCACAATACCCATGCAAACATCCTTGTACTTGTATTTGCTTTTGGGATTAACAAGAGAGTCAATGGCAATTTTCTGCCACTTCTTATGGAGCTTATTTGCCGAATCCGGCACAAGCTCATAGGGACGGACACTGTACAGACACCGCATAAACAAATCACCGTAAATAAGTGCCTTTGCCGCGTCCAGAATAAAACCGGGTGTTATTTTAAATCCGCTGTTTTTTTCCATTCCGTTGATGTTTAAGGATATAACCGGAATGTGTGAAAGTCCTGCCTTGTCAAGGGCACGGCGGATGAAGCTCACATAGTTGCTGGCTCTGCAGCAGCCACCCGTCTGGGACATAATAACTGCAAGCTTATCTGTGTTGTACTTACCCGAAAGTACCGCCTCCATAATCTGTCCCACAACGGTAACAGAGGGGAAACAGGCATCGTTGTTTACAAACTTGAGTCCCGTATCAATGGCACTGCGGTTGTCATTGTCAAGAACAACCAGATTATATCCGTGCTTCTTAAATACAGGAGCAACAATATCAAAATGAATGGGACTCATCTGAGGTGCTATGATGGTGTAGTCCTCTTTCATTTTTTCCGTAAATTCTGCCCGTTCATACACAGGAAGTCTGTATCTGGCAGAAACATTTCTTTTTTCCCTCAGAGCAATTGCGGCAATAAGACTTCTTATACGGATTCGTACTGCACCCAGATTATTGATTTCATCAATTTTGAGCAGAGTGTAGAGCTTATTGCTCTTTTCCAGAATTTCGCTGACCTGATCTGCGGTTACCGCATCCAGTCCGCAGCCAAAAGAATTGAGCTGAATGAGCTCAAGGTCATCTCTCTTTGACACAAACTCCGCCGCCGAATAAAGTCTGGAATGATACACCCACTGGTCAACGACACGAAGTGGTCTGTGGGGTTCAAAATCGATGGGGAGTGAATCCTCGGTAAACACCGCAAAACCATAGGATGCTATCATTTCGGGAATCTGATGATTGATTTCCGGATCAATGTGATAAGGTCTGCCTGCAAGGACTATTCCACGCTTTTTTTCCTTTTCCATCTGTTCCAGAGCACGCTTACCCTCGTCTTTGATATCTTTTTTTGCCTTTATCTGTTCGAGCCACGCCTTGTGAACAGCTTTTTTTACTTCTTTTTCCGGAATATCCCACTGCTTGCGGCACAACTCTACAAGTCTTGTGCAGACAGTTTTTTCGCTTGTAAAAGCAATAAACGGTCTTATGTACTCGGTCTCACCGTGGCTTATGTCGTCTATATTGTTTTTAAGATTCTCCGCATAGGACACCACCATAGGACAGTTAAAGTGGTTCTGTCCTTTTTTGTTTTCCGGATGCTCGTAGAACACGCAGGGGTGGAAGATGGTTTTTATTCCCCTGTTTATAAGCCACTGAACATGGCCGTGCGCAAGCTTTGCCGGATAACACTCCGACTCCGATGGGATGGTTTCCATACCAAGGGCATATATGCTCCTGTCCGAAAACGGCGAAAGCTCAACCCTGAATCCAAGCTCTCCGAAAAATGTTGCCCAGAAAGGATAGTTTTCGTACATATTGAGAACTCTGGGGATGCCTATTGTCCCCCGTGCTGCCTCCTCCTCTGAAAGCGGAACATATCCAAAAATTCTCTTTCTCTTATATTCCACCAAATTTGGTGATTTTTCTCCCGTGGCTACGCCGCCGGCACCTTTTTCACATTTATTTCCGCTTACAAAGCTTCTTCCTCCGGAAAAACGGTTTACCGTCAGCATACAGTTGTTGGAGCAACGTCCGCATCTTACGGAGGTTGAGGTGTATTCCATTTTTTCTATTTGTTCAAAAGACAGCATCTTTGTCTGTGTGCCGTCATAATTCTGTCTTGCAATAAGAGCCGCACCAAAGGCACCCATAAGTCCCGATATGTCAGGACATACAACCTCTGCTCCCGCTATCTTTTCAAGAGCACGGAGAACTGCCTTGTTATGAAAGGTACCGCCCTGCACCACAATGTTTTTTCCAAGCTCGGAAACATTGGATAGCTTGATAACCTTAAAGAGAGCATTTTTTATTACGGAATAAGCAAGTCCTGCGGATATATCGCAAACCTCTGCTCCCTCCTTCTGTGCCTGCTTGACATTGGAGTTCATAAAGACTGTACACCGTGTTCCAAGGTCAACGGGATTTTTGCTTTCTATGGCTTTTTGGGCAAAATCGCTTACCTCAAGCCCCAGTGAAGAAGCAAAATTTTCTATAAAAGAGCCGCAACCCGAAGAGCAGGCTTCGTTAAGAATTACCGAATCAACGCAGTGATCCTTGAGACGGATACACTTCATATCCTGACCGCCGATATCCAGAATACAATCAACATCAGGATTAAAGAACGCTGCCGCAGTTGCGTGAGCAATGGTTTCCACGTCACCCTCATCCAAGGAAAATGCCGCTTTCATAAGTGCCTCGCCATAGCCCGTGGAACAGGTTCTGACAATTTTCGCACTTTGAGGCAAAATTTTTTTAAGCTCGGCAAGTGATTTTCTTGCGGTTTCCACAGGATTGCCCTCATTATTTGCATAGAATGAATACAAAACCTGACCGTTATCACCTATAAGTACAATTTTTGTTGTGGTGGAGCCTGCATCTATTCCAAGATAGCAATTACCGCTATATGACTGTATATCCCCCTTGGGAACAACTGCTCTATTATGTCTTTGACAAAAATTTTCATATTCATCGTCACTATCAAAAAGAGGCTCAAGCCTTGGCATTTCAAAAGTGAGGTTTTCGCTTTTTTTGAGCTTTTCTATGAGTGTACCAAGTCGGATACCGGCTGATTTTTCCGCTTCCAGTGCCGAACCTAAAGCCGCAAAAAGATGGGAGTTTTCAGGATCAACAATGGTCTCCTCCGTAAGGCCCAGAGTTCTTATAAATGCATTTTTGAGTTCTGTAAGAAAGTGCAGAGGACCGCCCAGAAAGGCAACTCTGCCCCGTATGGGTTTTCCGCAGGCAAGACCGGATATGGTCTGATTTACCACAGCCTGAAAAACCGATGCCGCAAGATCCTCCTTGGCTGCTCCCTCGTTAATTAATGGCTGGATGTCTGTCTTGGCAAAAACACCGCATCTTGCGGCTATGGGGTATATTTCCCTGTAACTTTTTGCCGCTTCGTTGAGGCCTTGTGCATCAGTCTGCATAAGCGATGCCATCTGGTCAATAAACGAGCCCGTACCTCCGGCACAGACACCGTTCATCCTTTCCTCAAGACCGCCTGCAAAATATATGATTTTGGCATCCTCACCGCCAAGCTCTATTGCAACATCCGTTTCGGGTGCACAAAACTCGATGGCACCTGCCGTGGCAACAACCTCCTGTACAAATTCCACCTCAAGAGATTTGGAAAGATTTATAGCACCGGAGCCTGTTATTGCCGCCTTTACAATGCAATCTCCAAGCATACCCTCCGCCTCCGTAAGCAGTGCAAGGAGGGTTTCCTTGGTATGAGCCTGATGGCGCCTATAACTGCCAAATATTATATTTTTGTTTTCGTCTGTTATCACGAGTTTTACGGTTGTTGAACCGATGTCAATTCCTGCCAGATATTCCTTCAAAGCTCACACCTCCGTTTTTTCTTCATCTGCTTCACACATACGGTAGCCAACCCCAAGCTCATTTACAATGTAATTGTTCTTGCCGGGTTTGTCTCCAAGCTTCTTTCGTATATTTGCCATATTTACCTGCAATTTTTTTGTGCTGTTTATATCATTGTAACCCCATATATCACGGATAATGGAGGAATACGTCATAACCTTTCCCGAATGTTCGGACAAAAAGGCTATTATATTGTATTCTGTCTGTGTAAATATTACCTCTTTTTTATCAATAAATACACGTCTTGCATCATAGTCAATCACAAAAGCACCGGACCTGAATTTTCCTCCCGGAAGTTTGCCCTCTCCGGTGCTCCGCCTTGAATTGCGAAGGGCTGACCTCACTCTGGCAACAAGCTCTGCAAGACTGAAAGGCTTTGTTACATAATCATTTGCTCCCATATCAAGAGCATCCACTTTATCCTTTTCGTCCGTTCTTGCAGACAGTACAATAATTGGTGCAAGAGAATCCTTGCGGACATCCCTTAGAAATGTCATTCCGTCAGAATCGGGAAGCCCCAAATCCAGAATTACAAGGTCAGGTCTGTGAGATGAAAACATCATCATACCACCCTTGCAGGACTTTGCCGTAACTACAAGGTATCCGCTTGTTTCCAGCAGAGTTTTGAGAAGATTGTTTATGTTATCTTCATCTTCTATTACGAGGATTTTGTATTTGTTGTTCATTTTATTCATCCTTTAAATTAAGCACAAAACGGAATACACTTCCGCCGTCTTTGGCATTTTCCGCCTTGATATCACCGCCGTGAACCCTTATGATTGATGCACATACCGAAAGACCGATTCCTGTATTGTTCTTCTTGCCATCCGAAACATCGCTTGTGTATGTACCGCTGAAAATATCCTTAAGTTTATTTTCGGCTATACCGCATCCGTTGTCTCTGACTTCAAAAACTGCCTTACCCGATATCACAAACACCCGGAGGGAAAGCTCACTCATTCCCTTTGCGTGCTGGACTGCATTTTCCAGAATATTCAAAAGTACCTGCTCTATAAGAATGGCATCCATTGGTATTGAAACAAAATCCTCAGGAATATCCACGTCGATATCCTGATCGGGATATCTTTTTGCAAATTTTACAAGAACCGAATCAATAAGCTCATCAAGAACTGTTTCCGTTTTGATAATCTTTACATAATCAGCATCAAGCTTTGTTATGGACAAAAGATTTTCCACCATACGGTAAAGCCATTGGGAGTCCTCGCTTATGCCCTTTATCATTTCCTTGCACTGCTTCTCTGTAAAGTCATCATACTTTTCCAAAAGTGCCGTGGATGAGCCATAAATTGTAGTAAGCGGTGTCCTTAAATCGTGAGAAACCGCCCGAAGCAGATTAGCTCTCATTCTCTCCCTGTCTCTTTCGGCCTTTACCGCTTCGTGATGCCTGACCTTTGCCGTAAGTCCGCATGTCAGCGTAGTAACCGCAAACAGAATTATGGCAGAAAGGATATTTTCCGCTACGACAAAATTGAATGCAAAGAAAGGATATGCAAAAACAAAATTAATAACGAGAACACTAACCAATGCAGAGAATATTCCGTAAAAATACCCCTGTGTCAGGGCAGATACAAGATATACGCCCAGCACAAAAATCGCGGATATCAGTGCACTGTCCTTAAATACATATTTGAGAACAAGACTCAAAAGAACACACATACACATAATTCCTAATGTTATTAAGGTATTTTTTATAATTCCGTCACTTTTTTTCATACCGGTCTCCATGTGTAGTTTTTCATTATATTATAACATATTAAAAACTAAGATTTGGTTAAGAAATTTTTAATTTTTGCAGCAAAGATGCAATATCGTTGGTGCGAAGCATTACATCATTTATGCGACAGCACAACATCATTTTGTGTCCGCAAAGCGAAATGATGTTGACCGCAAGCGGTCAAATGATTTACTCACTGCGTTTTTAATGATGCCCGTTACTTTCGGACACAAATACATTTCAAAAAATTACAATAAAAAACTGTCACAATGTGACAGCTTGATAAAAAGTTTTGAAGTACACCTAATATCTCTGCAAGCTCTTCCTGTGTCTGGCCGTATCTTGCCCGTAATATCTTTATTTACCTTCCGGCATTTTTAATAGTCATACTCGTTCACTTCCTCATTATTATTTTATCCCATAATAACGAGCTTTTCCACGAACCAACCGAACAAGTAAATATATACCAATAGCGATATTGATAAACTACTTTATATTTATTTTGTTATATTGTAGTTTTATTATCTCTATTCATATAATAT
>JAZQBI010000127.1:0-10894 GCA_045545635.1 Clostridia bacterium
GGGTGCCATAGATGCCAAAATGAGTGAGCTTACAAAAGCTATGGAAAATGGCAATATGAAAAAGGTTGCGGACATAAGACGTGAGCTTAACCTTCTTAACGACAAAAAGAATGCCATAAGCGAAAACACGGACAACACCGACGAAATTCTGAACCGTCTTATGGAGGAAAAGGCAAAATATGAAAAAAGCCTCGGCGACTCCAAGGAGGACATATTTGCTCCCATGGCAGGACTTTACACAACTGATGTGGACGGCTTTGAAACCATACTTAATCCCGAAGGTATAAGGGAAATGACACCCTACGACTTTGATTCCATTAACAAAATGAGGAAGGGCGACAAACAGAAAAAAAACAAAAATGCCGTGTGCAAAATAATTCGTAACACAAGCTGGGATGTTGTGTTTATCGCAAGTCAGAAAGAGCTCGGAAAACTCAAGGAAGGTTCAAAGGTGTACCTTAGGGCAGCAAATTACGATCAGGAGGTACCGGGATATATAAGCTACATTTCAACTCCCGTCAACGGTAACTATACTGTGGCGGTAAATTCCTCGGAGACTTGCCCCTGGGCACTGGCAGAGAGATTTCTGGAAATAGACCTTATCCGCAGTAAGTATTCCGGACTTAAGGTTCCCATAGATGCTCTTCGTGTTGTAGATAACAGCACCGGAGTATATACAGTGGTGGACGGCATAGTTCACTTCAAAAAAGTGAATGTTCTTTGCAAGGACTCCCGCTATGCCATAGTCGAGGAGGACAATACACAAAGAGGCGGACTTCTTCTTTATGATGAGGTAATTGTTTCATCATCCAAAAAACTTAAGGTAGGAGGTAAAATTTCCTGATGAGTATAAAAGAAAATCTTGAAAATGCAAGAAAAAATATTAAAGAAGCCTGCGAAAAAGTTGGCAGAAACCCCGATGAGGTTACAATCCTTGCGGTAACAAAAACAATTGATGCAGACAGAATAAACGAGGCGGTTTCTCTGGGACTTACGGACCTTGGCGAAAACCGTGTTCAGGAGCTTGTGAGCAAATATGACCTTATTAAAGGCGATGTCCGCTGGCATCTTATCGGTCATCTTCAGAAAAACAAGGTCAAGTACATTGCCGACAAGGTTGTTATGATACACTCCGTGGAGTCCATGGGACTTTGTGAGGAAATCGAGCGTCAGTGTGCAAAAATAGACAAGATTATGGATATTCTTGTGGAGGTAAATGTCTCCGGTGAGGAGTCAAAAAGCGGTATTGCCCCCTGCGATGCCGAGGATTTTGTAAAAGAGGCGTCTCTCTTCCCTCACATAAGAGTAAAGGGGCTTATGACTATGGCTCCTTTTGATGCGGAAAATGACGAATTACATCAGATTTTTTCAAAATTGCACAAAATTTCTGTTGACATATCGCAGAAAAAATTAGATAATGTTAGTATGGAGTGTCTGTCTATGGGAATGACAAATGATTATCCGATTGCTGTGGAAGAGAATTCCACTATAGTACGCATAGGCACGGGACTTTTTAAATAATAACGAAAGGAAGCTATACCAATGAGCGAAATGGTAAAGAAATTTTTGACCTTTATGGGTATCGGCGATGTAAGAGAAAATGAAGAAGAGGTAGTAAACGAAAAGCAGGATGATATCTTTACAAACGAGCCCAAACCCAGATATTCCGATATCAGTACAGCTCCTCAGAGCAGTATTTCCGGCAGAAAAGGAAAGGTTGTGAACATCCACACAACCACACAACTTAAGGTTGTTGTGCTTCAGCCTACAACCTACAACGACGCTACGGAAATTACCGATCACCTCAGAGAAAAGAAGCCCGTTGTGGTTAATCTTGAAAAAATGGACAAAGACAGTGCAAGAAAAATGGTTGATTTCTTAAGCGGTGCAGTGTATGCCCTTACAGCAAAAATGCAGAAGGTTGCCAACGGCATCATCCTTCTTGTACCAAGCACTATGGGAATTGCAGGAGATTTTTCCGACGATTTTTCCGACGAACTCAAAACTCATGCACTCTTTGATTTCTTTTAAAATATGATAGACAGAAATATTGTTCTTAAGTCCGTTACGGACAGTGAGGACAAAATTTTCCTTTCTTCGGTATGCGATAAGTGCGACAGAAGCGAGAAAACTCAAAGCGTTGTTTACACAAGATTTCTTACTCCCCGTCAGGCTATTCTGGTAAAGGAAAGGCTCAGCCATTTTTCTCTCCTCAGCTTTTTTGGTGGCTATGACGAGGCGGAAAGGGTTATGGTATCTTTTCTCCCCAATGAGTGGGAAGAGGCGGATTTCCCCCTTTGTGCCATCGAAATAAAAAACATCGGCAAAAAGGAACTTGGGCACAGAGATTATATGGGCAGTATTCTGGCTCTCGGCATAACAAGAGAGCTTGTGGGAGATATTGTAACCACAGATACGGGTGCTTTTGTCTTTGTCTGTGAGGAGATTGCAGATTTTATTATGCAGAATCTCACCAAGGTTGCATCCTCGGGGGTAAGACTTACACTGCGAGAAAATACAGAGGATATCCATATTGAGAGAAATTTCAAGGAGACCTCGGCAACCGTATCATCCATGAGGCTTGACTGTATAGTAAGTGCCGCCCTTGGCAAATCCCGCTCTGCCGTTGCAGATTTTATATCACAAGGGCTTGTGCAGGTTAACTACGATGCCATAAAAAATGCATCTCACACAGTAAAGGATTCCGACATAATCTCCGTGAGGAGATTTGGTAAGATGATAGTAAATACAGATCTCTGCCTTACAAAAAAAGGAAGAATTCACATAAACATACGAAAATATATTTAATTAAAAACCAAGGAGGAATGTGCTATGATTACACCTATGGATTTGCGTACAAAAACCTTCAAAAAGGTTGCAGTCAGCGGCTACGACAGAAAAGAAGTTGACGAGTATCTTGAGGTTCTTACTGAGGACTACGAAAAAGTTTACAAGCAGTCAATAGAAAATGCGGACAAAATCAACACTCTTACAAAGCTTCTGGACACCTACAAGGCTATGGAGGACAATATAAAGAATTCCATCGTGGTAGCGCAGTCCACTGCTGATGAGCTTGCCAGAACATCCAGAGAAAAGGCGGAAATTATTATTGAAGAGGCAAACCTTAAGGCAGAAAAGATTATAGAAGAAGCAAACGAAAAGACAAAGGAAATTGCAAAACAGATTGCAGAAATGAAAAATTCTATGGAAATGTACAAGGGCAGTGCCAAGGGTATGCTTGAGGCACAGCTTGAAGTGCTGGAGAAGTTTAAGACTGAATAAAGGATTATTATTTGTGGGGATATTGCATACACTCTATCTCAGGGGTATTGCATACCCCTGAAACCCCGTTTTTTCTAAGCGGAAAATACTATTAACTATTTAATTATTATTTATTATTACGAAGGGGACTTCCGCAGTCCCCTTCGTGCATCCCCTGCTCTCCGCTGTGAAATATGCAGGAAAATCAAAATCAAAAATCCAATTCTTATCCGAACGCTGCGGAGGCGACGATTTTCGTCGCTTGTCCTCGCTAAACGGCAAATGCATAATGGAACTGAACTATTGCATTTGCCGTTTTCGGAAGAATTGGATTTTTCTCTTTGATTTTTTTATCCTGCATATTTCAATGCGGAATCAAAAAGTTACTGATTATGGAAATGTGTTTTGGAAACAGATTAAATTATAAAAAAATTTGACATTCGACATTAAGCGACTTTTTTTCCGATTGACAATTTGCTTTATATATGTTACGATAGCTTTGCCAAACAAAATCGAATAATTTGCATATATAAGCAGAACTTAGCGTTGTAAAAACCGCAAGGTCCTGTTCTGCTTTATATGCATGAATAGATTTTGTTTGGCAACAAATGGGCCTGCGCGTTTTTTGTGCGTCGGCTCTAACGCCGGCGCATTTTTTATTATTTATATCAAAACCAGAAAAGGAGAACGTACTATGGAAGATTATAAAAAGATGTATTATGAATTATTTAATGAAATAACAGATGTTATAGAAAGATTAAAGCAAATACAGCTAAATGCAGAAGAAAGGTACATTTCTGCAGAGAGTGAAGAGGAAGAACAATAATGAAAGGGGATATTACATACTCCTGAAACCCTCGCACTGATACGCAGGGGGAACAACTGCAGGTTCCCCCTGCACCCCCAACCGTCCGATGTGAAATTTTCGGCAGGAGCAAGCCCTTGCCCTGCAAAATGTATTTTGGAAATGTCCGGAAGCTAAAACTGTTGTTATTGATTTTCATAAATTTTTATGTTATTGTTAATATATAAGCAGTAACGGAGGTTTGTTATGGCACTTGAAAATAAACTCGGAATAACAGATTCTGCTTCCCTTGCCAGAGAAGAAGAAAAAATCAGCAAGAAAAAAGCCGTGGAGCTTTATGACAAAGGTCTGCTCGACGGTCTTGAAGCAGGCAAATTTTCTGCTCTCAGCTTTATTCATAAGTATCTATTTGATGAGATTTATGATTTCGCAGGCAAGGTAAGGGATGTCAATATTGCAAAGGGTGATTTTCGATTTGCTCCTGTAATGTATTTAGGTTCTGCTCTGGAGCATGTCAGCAATATGCCTCAGGGGACATTTGATGAAATAATCGAAAAATATGTTGAGATGAATATCTGCCACCCGTTCAGAGAGGGTAACGGCAGAAGCACAAGAATATGGCTGGATTTAATTCTCAAAAAAGAGCTTGGAAAGGTCATTGACTGGAGCAAGGTACAAAAGGAAGATTATCTGCTTGCTATGGAGCGCAGTCCCATCAAAGATATTGAAATAAAATATATATTAAAAAATGCCCTGACGGACAGAGTTAGTGACAGGGAGCTTTATATGAAGGGAATTGATAATAGCTATCATTACGAGGGTTATACCTCATTTAAGGCGGAAGAATTATAGAAAAATATTGTGGGGATATTGCATACCCCCACAGCCTCGCGATTATACGCAGGGGGAACCTGCAGTTGTTCCCCCTGCCCCCCCCACCCGTCCAATACTCTTTCTCAGGGGTATTGCATACCCCTGAAACCCCGCTTTTCCGCTGTAAAAATACGGGGAAATCAAAAATATAAAAGGCAAAACTGTAACGAACGCTGCGGAGGCGACGATTTTCGTCGCTAGTCCTCGCTAAACGGCAAATGCATAATGGAACTAATCTCTTGCATTTGCCGTTTTCGTCAGTTTTGCCTTTTCTCTTTTCGATTTTTATCCCCCGTATTTTTAATGCGGAATTAAAAAGTTACTGATTATGGAAATGTATTTTAAAAATGTATGGTGAGTAAAAGTGTTACTATTTTTCGGAACTTCCGAAAGTATATTGGAATATGTCAAAAGCTTCTACTGTCGGCATTAAAACTTTTGTACCGCTTATTGCTCCGGTATATGGCTCTAAGCCGACAAAGGTTCCGTACACTGTTACGGGTTCATATTCCAAAAGATGTGTTTTCTTTACACTGTTTTTAGCATATTTAACAATAATTGTATCACTGTCATAACCCTCTGTTCCGCTTACATCCACAGAAAACAAAATATTACAAGAATCTTCACTGATAATATGCTCTACCATTCCTTCGTAGCATACTTTCTCTCCCACAAAATCACTCGGAATTGTGCACAAATCATCATATTGTATCCATATACAGTCATCATAATTTTTGCTTTCTGTGATTTCACGATTGCATACTGTGCAAATCTCCTCTTTTTTGTCCATCAAAGTCCTCTTTTCCTAATGGTTGTACATGCATTATAGTAAATATATTTACTAAAGTCAATAGTAAATATGTTTACTTGATATAATAAACATATACTATTAAAAGAGGTGTGGTTGATGGTTCCTTATTATACTAAAGTAATCCGTGATCTGAGAGAAGACCATGACAAAACACAGATGGAAATAGCGGAAATTCTGGGAACATCTCAAACTATGTATGCAAGATACGAAAGAGGTGCAAATGAGCTTCCCATACACCATTTGATAACTCTTTGCAACTACTACAAAGTCAGTGCAGATTACATTTTAGGAATAGAGTATAATAACAAAATCCGTTGAAGCCGGTTTGATTTTTTCAATCGGTTTCAACGGATTTTTTCATTAACTAATTCTTCGCAATATGATTTCTGTTTACCTCAAGCTTGAATGTATCTCGAAAAACAATAAAATCTTTCAGAATTTTTTTATTTTTTTCTTTTATGGCATCTTCTATCTGCTCATTTATCATCTTCTCCACCGTAAGAACTTCGCCGTATTTGACAAGCTGGCGATAGGTGGGAGTTTTAAGCGGGTTAACATACTGGATTATGAGCTTTACCCACAGGAAGATGACAAGTGCAAGCCACAGCAGGAATATCCAGGGGTCGGTAGCGGAGGTATCCATTTCCGTTCCTCTTGCATCAAGCATATATTCGCAGATTTCCTCACTGCCGCCGTTTTCTGCCACATATTCCGATACGGAAGCTTTAATTACCTTGGAAAGCTCGGTCAGATATCCCTCAAATTTGTCGGGTTTAGCATTTGCATAGGTGATTACAGGCACCTTGACACCGCCTATATCCGCAAGAAATACACGGTAAACATCAACGGTTTCCTTAACTCCCGACATACCCTCAATCTCCTGAGAGAACACCTTGCCTGTATCGGTAACGGAATCGGGAACTACGGAAAACAGGTAGGTATTGTCCTGCCAGTAGCTGTTGGAACGGAAGCAATTGTTGTCAGGCTGTTTTGTGTCTTTTCTGCCAAGCTCCGTTACCGTATCCATAGTAAAGGTTTCACATTCCTTTGCAAACCTTTCCGTATCAAGTGGTGCTGCACCCTTGACCTTGGTTAGAAGGTACGGGAGCTTTGCATTTGTAAAGATAATAAAAAGTATTGTTATTACAATGTTTATAATAAGAAACTTTTTTCTGTAATGGTTCATTTCCTTGTATAGGTATTTGTCCTTTTGCATTTTTGTCACTCTCTTTCATATTCGTTGTAGACATCTCTCCGGGGGATTCCTCTTTGTACTGATGCCGTCTTTATGGCATCTTTTTTTGTGAGTCCCTCTGCTATGAGCATATCCACATGTTCCTTTATGCTAATGTCCTTGTACCTATCCTCTTTCTCTTTTTGGTCTGCATCGGGACTTTCCCCCGATATAACCAGCACATACTCTCCCTTGGGGGGAGTGTTTTCATAATACTCTACTGCCTGTCCTATTGTTGTAACCTTGCATTCCTCGTACACCTTGGTTATTTCTCTTACGATGCTAATATCTCTGTCGCCAAAAACCTCGTACATATCGGCAAGAGTTCTCTTTAGCTTGTGGGGTGCTTCGTAGAATATCATTGTTCTTTTTTCGTTTTTCAGCACATCAAGATGCTCACGACGGCTCTTTTTGTTTACGGAGAGAAAACCCTCAAAGGTAAATCTTCCTGTATCCTTTCCCGAAACAATAAGAGCGTTTATAAGCGCACATGCCCCCGGAACAGGTACAACCTTTATGCCCTCCTCGTTGCACATACGCACCAAGTCCTCGCCGGGGTCTGATATGGCGGGAGTACCTGCATCGGTAACAAGTGCCACATCTGTTCCCTCTTTGAGAACGGATAATATATATTCACCTTTTTCTTTTTTGTTGTGTTCAAAGTAGCTTGTAAGGGGTTTATGAATGTCAAAATGATTGAGAAGTCCCATAGAATGTCTTGTGTCTTCGCAGGCAATAAGTCCCACACTTTTTAGGGTATTTAATGCCCGCACGGTAATGTCGTCAAGATTGCCTATGGGTGTAGCTACCAGATAAAGCTTGCCTTGTTCCATTTTTGGTCTCCTTTACAGATTAACATACAGAGGTACTTCGAGTTTCAGGGATGGGTGTGCACCCTTGATGCCCTCTATGAGTATAAGGCTTGCCACATGGTCGGGACTTGCATGCACAAAGGTGAGTCTTTTTGGCTCAAGTCCTTTTGCTCTCATCGAACAAACTGCATCGCAGAGCCTGTCTGCCCTGTGCACCATATAGAAGTGGCCGCCAAACTTAAGAAGTCCCGATGCCGCTTCGATTATATCATCCAAAACAGCAAAAACCTCGTGTCTTGCCGCCGTCTTTAAATCTCCCGAATTCTGAAACCCTGCTCCCACTTTCATATACGGGGGATTGCAGGTCACAACATCAAAAGAGCCAAAGGCAAAATAGCTACGCCAATTCTTTAGGTCAGCGTTTACAAAGCTCACCGTGTCGGATATGCCGTTGAGCTTGGCATTTTCCACAGCAAGGTCATAGGATTCCTTTAATATTTCCACACCCACAATGGATTTTGCCTTGGTTTTTGCACGCAAAAGAACGGGTATTATGCCGTTACCGCTGCATAAATCAAGAACCTTGTCCCCATAGCGGACAGAGGCAAAATCCGAAAGGAGAACACTGTCTGTTCCAAAACAGAAAAGGTCTGTGTCCTGAATTAATTTGTAATCATTTATACCAAGTTCGTCTGTTCTTCTCATAGCAGCTCCTTAATTCTGCTTAACCAAAAAGGCTGTAAAAAAACGCAGAGTTTTTTTACAGCCCCTTTTGGAATCGTTATTATTCGTTAACGGGAGCACCTACGGGGCAAGCACCTGCACAAGCACCGCATTCGATGCATTCGTCTGCATTGATAACAAACTTGCCGTCGCCTTCAGCGATAGCTTCAACGGGGCATTCAGAAGCGCATGCGCCGCAGCTGATGCAATCGTCATTAATAATATATGCCATTGGATACACCTCCTAACCAATATATGAAAACATTATATTACAAAACTCGAATAAATTCAAGTCTTTTTGACAATTTAATCCTCCAGCTGTTTAAGCTCGGACATATCAACCTTTTCCTCATCCTTGCGAGAGCCTTTTTTGAGGATTTTGAGGTCTTTTATCTTATATTCGCGGATGGTCTTGTCTTCCTCACCCACAGCCACATTTGCCAGTCCCTTCAGGATGCTTACTGAGGTAACTGTTCCCTTGCCGTCCGGAGTTTCCACCAGTGCACCGGTACCGGGTGCATTGCGGGAAAGTGATTCGTAAACTGCCTGCTCATTTTTGAGACAGCACATAAGTCTTCCGCAGGTGCCGGAAATCTTGGTGGGGTTAAGAGAGAGGTTCTGCTCTTTTACCATCTTTATAGAAACCGGCTCAAAGTCGCCCAGATATGAGTTACAGCAGAGAACTCTGCCGCATACGCCAAGACCTCCTGTCATTTTTGCTTCGTCACGGACGCCTATTTGTCTCAGCTCTATTCTTGTCTTGAATACCGATGCCAAGTCTCTTACAAGCTCACGGAAATCCACTCTGCCGTCTGCAGTAAAGTAGAATAATATTTTGTTGCGGTCAAAGGTGTATTCCACATCAATGAGCTTCATATCGAGCTTGTGGCTTTCTATCTTTTTCTTGCAGATTTCAAAGGCTTCGGCTTCCTTTTTCTTATTAATTTCCACAGCCTTGTCGTCATCGGGTGTTGCTATGCGGATAACCTTTTTGAGAGGTGCAACAATTTTGTCTTCTTCCACTTCCTTGCTGCCGATAACCGCAAGACCGTATTCTATGCCTCTGGATGTTTCCACAACCACGTGCATTCCTGTCTGTATATCAAAGTCGCAGGGGTCAAAATAGTAGATTTTGCCCATTTTTTTAAAGCGAACTCCTGTTACCTTAATCATAAAATTTATCCCTTTCTTATTGTCTCATCTCACTGCGGCACTTAAGGAGCATTATGGTTACTGCCATGGTAAAGTTGCCGCTGTCGCCTCTTTTGGAGGCGGTGTCTTCTATTATCTTTATCATATGCCATATTTTCTCCGGTGCAAGAGAGGAGACCAATGTGTTTATATAGTTTATTTTGTCTTTGTTCACGATATGACTGTCAAGACCGATTTTTTTAAAATATACATCCCTTGCACACATCAGCATAATTTCAAAGACGCTCTTTGCTTTAGCCTTGTGTGCTTCCAGAGCCTTTGCCGCAAGATATGGTGCATATGCATCCTTGTCGCAAACCGAAAAGAAAGCATCAACCACACTGTCACGAAAATCCCTGAAATCCGTATCGCTTATGAGCTTTTTGAGGGTGCCGGGGTTTCCTGCACACACACTGCAAAGAAAATCATCTGCCCCGTCAATTGCCATAAGAGCATCCCTGCCAAGAGGTTTCAGGTTGATAACCACTGCTCTTGAGACTATGGTGGGCAGTATCTGTGCCATGGATGAACAAATGAGGAAGAATACCACCCGTCCGGGGGGCTCCTCTATCATTTTGAGCATTGCGTTCTGGGCGGATACCGTGGCAAGGTGCATTTCCTCCACTATTACCGCCTTGTAGTCAGACATAAGGGGCTTTGTGTATATATCTCCCGTTGCGGAGCGGATGTTGTCTACACCAAGGGATGCCTTGTCCTCGTCTCGCCTTATATAAACCACATCGGGGTGGCAGTGCTTGTCGAGACTGAGGCAGGACGGACAGCTTCCGCAGGAGGTGTGGGTATCACACATCATAAGAGAAAGTATATATTCCGTCACAGTTTTTTTGCCCATACCCTCGGGAGCGCTTATTATATATGTCTGACTCAATCTGCCTGACTGTATGCAGTTTTGAAAAAGACGGTGAATGTCTTCCCGTCCTCGGGGCATATTCATGGCAAATACTCCTAACCTACAAAATAACACATACTAATTATATAACGAAAAGCTGTCAAAATCAAGTGTTTTATTTTATATCAATAACCTCATCATCTTCGGTAAGAAGTTTTGCACTGAACTTGGGATAGCAAGAGAGAAATTCCTCTGCTTTGTCTTTGCCAAGAACAAAAATCGTGGTGGAGAGAGCATCTGCCAGAGCAGAATTTTCTCCAATGACGGTTACGCT
>JAZQBI010000128.1:0-11170 GCA_045545635.1 Clostridia bacterium
CCGCATCTTCTGCTGCAATTTGCCCCATTTCAGCCATTGAAGGTTCATCGGCAATTGTTTTGCCGTTTTTAAGTCTCGGACCAATATCTCCTTCCGCACCGTTTATATACATGCAGGGAGCAGATGTGATTTCTTCAATTCGGTCCATCATAAAGCCCGGCCAGTCTCTGGTAACAGAAAGGTTAGCTCCTGCAGATGTCGGATGTGCTGCAAAATGAATAAATGAGCCTATGTTTTCGCCCTTTGTTGTTTTGAACATTACAAGTGTCATCTGTGGGTCGTAAGGTCCATCGGGATTCTGTCCCAATATAGCTTCGCCGTCTTTCAATTCACGCCTGTTAATTCCTACATACGATTCTGTTACACCTATTGCCATAATGGCAGGTTTTAAGCTTTCCAGTGCTTTTTTCGCCGTTTGGCAACTTTCAGGAATCAGTATGTTTTGTAAATAATCCATATCAGCTGTTCCCCAGCCTGCAGAAGTGCGTGTCACAGGACCCGAATGAGTGTGAATTGCCGAAAAAATAATGTTCTCAAACTTTATATTAAAATCCTCAGCAATAGATTTTCTTACAAAATCACATTCTTCAATACCGATTGAGCAAAGGTCGGCACTTATTAAAAGGACTGTTTCCTCATTTTGTTTAATTGCGATTGCTGAAACATTGAGTCGGTCAAGCACTCTCTGCGATGGTCTCTTGGATGGATAACCGTAAAGAAGTGAGCCGACTTCAGGTGTAATATCTCTTTTTGCCATACCAGCTAAAAATTCTTGCATTCCATTTCCTCCGTTTTACTTTTTATTCTTCAAAACAACCATATGCAGTCAAGGCATCCTTGCCTACCTGATACATAAACTTTTCCATAATCATCTTAAGCTCTAAAGAGGGCTTATACAGTCTTTCATCACCGTCATACTTCTTGCGGTTTGTAACATAATAGTTTTCAGAACCGATAGAATTAACAGCTTCAAATGTGAAAAACCCTTTATAGTTAACATCTATAAGAGCATGCATAAGCTCGTCAAGACTCATTGTTCCAAAATACGGCATACTGTGTGAGTCGGTTTCGCCATAGTTATCGTGAATATGCAGTCCGTAAAGCTCATCACCCAAAATCTGTATCTCGTCATACTGGTGTCCGTTCATATTGGCATGCCCGGTATCCTAGCAGGCATGAACGAGCGGATGGTCAATATATTTAATAAAATCTTTCAGTATTTTAGCCGAATGCCATCCATTAAGATATTTCGGATTTTCAATCTTTTCATCTGTATAGAAGGTTTCTAAATAATGCTTTTTGGGTCCGTTTTCCACAAGGATGTTTACTCCGTACTCTTCACAAAGAGGCAGTTCTTCAAGCAAATGCTTTCTGTTGAGTTCAAATGCACCTTCTAAAGTAACGCTTATTTCACGCGAAAGCTGTCCATGAAGCACCATATTTTTAATGCCAAGTTCACCGCAAACTTCGATTGAACGGGTTCGGTTCTTTTTTATTTCATCTTTGGAAGTATTTAGCGGAAAATAGTAGTTTGAACGGCTGCAGGCATGCGCCTGTGCAAATTCCATGCCAAATTCTTCCATAGTATCCTTAATTTTGCGAACACCTTTTTTCCACAAGTCAATTATGACTTGTGGATTAAAAGCAAGCCTTCTTTGTGCTTTTGATGCAAGTATTTCATGGCACAAATCCCCATTTAGTTTTTTAATCATATCAATCCCTCATTAAAGTTCATTTGTGTGATTCCATGTTTTAAAGAGCTCACGCCATACATCTGTATGAGCTTCGCAGTCAAGGAAGTGTCCAAAAAGTTCTCTGTTATCATTGTCATCTGCCGCAAGATAGGTATTCTTTACCGCGTTATAGTAAAGCTCCTCGTGTTCCATGCAGAAATCATGCCAGAGCGAAAGCCACTCATCGCTTTGAAGAGATTTACTTACATCCTCAAAATGAGACATAATTCTTGCCTTTTCTTCTTCGTTTGCGAGTCTGATACCCGTATTGGTACCAACAACAGGAATGTAAGTTATTTTATAATCGTTTTCCACATCAAGGTTTAGCATAAGTCCCTGATTAAAGCCAGGCTTATCAAGGTATTTTACAAAATGGAAATTACCCATTCCGTAGAGTATTTCTTTGCCCATAAACTCCTCACGGCAGCCTATGCAATGGCTGTGCTGTGTCATAACAAGGTCTGCACCGTTTTTCACCATAGCACGGCAGAGCTTGCGCACTCTTGGTGAGGGAACCTCACAGTATTCCTTGGCACCGTGATACATAACAATAACATAGTCGGCATTTTCCTTTGCATTGCGGATATCCTCCATGGTATCATAGGGATCGTAAGGTCTTGCACCTATTCTGTTTGAAAGTGCATAGGAATACTCATGCTCACAAACTGCAACTATGGCAATTTTTTTGCCGTATAATTCTATGATATGGTCCTTGCGGGAATCTTCTTCGTTATTTCCGATACCTGTCCACAAAAGACCGTTGTCGTCCAAAGCTTTGACTGTATCATTGAGACCTTCTATACCAAAATCGAAAGTATGGTTGTTGGAAAGTCCGCAATCGGTAACGCCTGCCATCTTAAGTGCTTTGGCAGTATTTAACGGGCCTTTTAAGTTGGGACCGAATTTTCTTATTGCATTTTTGCTTTCGGTAATAGCACATTCAAGATTTATAACTATCCTATCCGCCTTATCAAACACATCGAGTACATCGGCAAAAAGTGCCTTGATATTGCACTTTGCATAATACTCCTCGGTAACCGGTGTAACACAAACATCTCCACATAATAACATTTTAACCACTCCTTTATTTGATTTATCATAGGTTATTGACATTACTACCTATTGACTTTTCTATTTCGCACACGCCTCTTGCAACTGTACCGTTTTCTGTAAGAGTATTTTTTTAAATCAAAAGCTACCATAGAAAACTCTTTGCCTTGAGCACTTGTTAAATAGTCATGAATCTCTTTATATGCATTAATGCCATAGTAATCATCTGCATTAATCCGCCAAATCTGCTGCCCATACCTGCTGCTAAAGCTACCAATGTTGTTTTACTCATGTTTTTTCCTCCTGGTTGTTATACCCATCGGTTTTTTATTTTGCCAACGCCATGCGTCCCGGCACATGTCTTTAAGATTTTTCTTGGCTACAAATCCCACTCACTGTCAGCCGCCATAAAATCCCCTTGCATTTCAAAAACATGTTAAGATTTTAAATTTTCGAGCTTTGTCATAATAAAATCTGCCAGTTTATTAGATTGGTCAAGTAATCCATGCGGGTGATGCCCCTGTAAATTTCTGGGAATTAAAGTAAGGAGTTCCTTATTTTCGCAATAAGCTTCTTCAAGAAGTTTACCATTTAAAAAATAGTCTACCGTCATGTCCTCGGTACCATAAAGCATAATTACCGGAAATCTTTTTTCTATAAGTTTTGGAACATTATTTATAGGATTGTCCTGCAATGTGAATATATCAGACCTTTTCACTTCGGGATAAGCCTGTGTAAATTCTTCTTCCCAAACAGCTTCATACTTATTATATCTTCCCGGAAAATCCAAAAAATTAACAACAGGTGCATCTATAACCAAACATGATACTAAATCAGGGTGATAAGCAGCAAAATTAATCGCTTGTGCTCCACCACAGCTCATACCAACTAAAATGCATTTACAATCAAGGTTATATTTTCTTGATATGCATTGTATAAACCTTGCTTGCATATCACAATTATTTTTATTAGCTAATCTGGTCTTATTTTTTACATGAACCAGATGAAACCCATATTTTAAAAGTTCTATTTCAAGTTCGGGAAATTCACCCCAATATTCAGTTTTAAATACAATTTTACCGTTTAAATTTGAACCAGGGCTTACAATAATTCCTATTGTGTCTTCAAAAAGAAACTCTTCACACTCAAAACCATAAAATGATTTCTTATCCATATAATATCCTCCTTCATGTAAGGTTCTATTGCAATATGCTCCGCCATCAAAATAGCACACCTATGCTCGGTTTTGAGATATGTCTTTCCTCATTTCCAAAATTAACAATCAATTCCTGCGCACCATAAAACTGCGGCAAAATGATATATCCCTTTGTACCACATATGACCTGTTTCCGATGAAAAGTGCATTATTGGCAAAGTAATTTATTTAGGGTTTGCCACAAGCAGTATTTTTGCACTGCCTCTTAACATATATTCACCTAATCCGGCGGGAACAAATCCACATTCTCCTGCTTTCATATTTATACAGAAATCGTTGCCGTTTATAGTCAGTTCCCCTTCAATCACGACTAAACCATGATATGTTTTTTCGTCTGCCGTAAAATTTCTTTCGCCATTAAGCTTTATCTCTGTTACAACAAAATATTTGCTTTTTCCGATAACTTTTGTTTCGGCATCTAAAATGGTTATTTCAGCAAGTGGTGTCTTTTTACAATTTGCCGCTTGAACGCCTTTTTCAATATGGAGCTCACGTTCTTTACCGTCCTTACCCACTCTGCCATAATCATAAAGTCGGTATGTAACGTTTGAATTCTGCTGGATTTCGCAGATAAGGTTTCCCTTGCCTATAGCGTGTATTGTGCCTGCTTCAACGAAGAACACATCGCCTTTTTTAGAGGGTATGGTATTCAAAAGCTTTTCAACTCTTTTTTCTTTTATGGCATCAGTAAGTTCTTCCTTGGTAATATCCCGGCATACGCCATAAGTGATGTGGGCATTTTGTTCGGCAGTTATAACATACCACATCTCTGTTTTGCCGTTCTGCCCTTCCCAAGCCATCGCCTGCTCATCGCTCGGGTGCACCTGAACACTGAGGTTATCGGCAGCATCTATGAATTTTACAAGTATTGGCAGTTCATTTCCCTTAACACTTGTGCCCAAAACAGCGGGGTTTTCCCTTATGTATTCATCTAATGTTTTTCCGTCATATTCACCACCACAAATAACAGAGTATCCATCTTTATGGCAACTGAGTTCCCAACTTTCGGCAACAGGAGAAATATCGGTTTTCTTATCATATATAGTACGCAGTTTTTCTCCGCCCCATATATAATCTTTATATGCAGGAGTTAGTTTCAAAGGTTTCATCTAAATTCTCCAATTATTTTCTAATTTTTACATCCCGAGCAAACAGTAGGAACTATTCCTATAATAGTTCCTACCATCTTCTTTTTGCTGGGTTTTTACTTAAACACAAGAATGGATGCGATTTCTGAAAGAGTAATTACGCCTCTGTTTACATTTACAATACGGCGTTTACCCAATCAAAACCGACTTTTTATCTTAATCGTTAGCACCCGCATCCTATTTTTTTAGTCTTACTGCCTTGAGGTCAATGTATCCCACGGGAATAATTGCCTTGTCGTTTTCAATTTTACATTCTGCACCACTATCAAAGCAGTCTATAATCTGCGTGCAGTCGGTATCAAGCTCAATGGTGTCCTCTGACTGCGAGCATATGAAGAGGAGGTAATCATCCTCACGTTCATAGTAGGAAATGACCGCACTATCCTTGCCTGGTATAAATTTGGTGTTTTCCCAGTACGGAACCCAGTTTGCATTCACTATGTCATACTCATCGTAGAGCGACCATATTTTCGAAACAAACTCCATGTCACCCGGTCTGCACACTCTAGGCAAAACATTGTGCACAACCGAGAAACCAGCAATCTTGCGAATTGTAAGCGCACCGTTGGTGTATGCGATAAAGTTGCACGGAATACCAAAATTCTGCCCGAGGAACTCAGCACGGAAGCAGTCTGTTCTCATACGCTTGACATCCTGCTCCAGAAAGTCGAGGATGTTTTCACCGTCAAAATAGCTGTCGGCAAAGCTAAGCACCGGTGCGCAGCAACAGCTACTCTGGTGCGCATCCACAAGACCGCCCCTTTCGTGGACTATATCATAGAGTTTCTTTACAAACTCTCTTAGTTCGTAAATCGGAAAGGTATGGTGAAGATTTCCATTCTTGTCACGATAACCACAGCCATGAGCCTCGTTGGCACAGCCTGCAGGTGAATAAGTACCGTCTGTGTAGATACCATCTACACCATAGTTATCCATAACATATTTCACTCTTTCCAACATTACCTCACCATAGCCTCCGTTGAAGCAGACTCTGTAGTCTCTCTGTGCAGGATTTCTCTGCCATCCGCCTATGTAATGTTCCTTTGCATTCTTACACAAAAATTTGTCAGCGTTTTTGTTAAAATCAGGAGCAAGCGAGGAATATTCGTATCCAAAGTAGACCATAACCTTTAGTCCCAGAGCGTGGCAATCTTCTACGAACTTTTTGAATTTTTCCTCATTTTCGGGAAGTCCGTAGTTCTGTATTTCGCTCCATTCCTCATGGATAACAAACCACTTTGCACCCGATTTTGCAACCTTTTCCAAAAGTTCAAAGTTTTCCTCTGCCCGTATGGGACTGCTTTTTGCAATATTGCTGAAGCGTGTAGGATTGAAGTTATCACAGTAGAGGTGCACGGTTCTCCAGTCTATTAAGTTTCGTATGTCCATTTTTTTGACAGGTGTAGGCTGAAAAGCTATGGAATAATTTATGGGCTGCATACAGTCAATCCAGTCATCCTGCTGACCTTGCCACAACGGATGTGCACCATCAAGGAGATTATAGCGGATGGTAGTGTATTCCTCCCCTTTTTCCACAACGATTACTTCATCGTTGTTTTTTGTTTCAATATTTTCTGCACTCGGCATAACAATACTTAGTCCGCCGTACTCCCAACCTGTCCAGAAATTCGGTTTGTGAGCAAAGACAGTTTTGCCGTCGGGTACTGAATAAGCACTTATTACATTCATCGCTGTGCTTATCTGGTCACCTGAATTGGGCCAGTAATGAAGGAAAGATGCGTATTCGTTCTTTACAGGAATATCAATATAGAGACCGTTTAGTTCAGAGGATTCTCCCTTAAAGGGAAGCAGACAAAAGTCTATTCTTGTGAAACCATCAAATTCTATTGTAACAGTTGCATTGACAATCAAGTTTTCTGCCACCTGTGCAATGGTATATACTGCCTTTTCTTCATTTGCCTCATGCTTTATTACTCTCTGGTCTGTCCATTGACCTTTTTTATCACCAAAAAAAGCATTTAAGCTGATGGGTGCTGCCAATATTTCTTTACCAAAAATTTTGACAGTTGAGGGAAATGCTGACCTATCAAAGCCAATTTCTCTGTTCCATACCTTGGCATTTATGGAAAATTCATCGTTTGTTGATTCAAGAGGTATCCAATCTTTAATTTTCATAATACAGTTCTCCTTTGTGATTTTGTTTGAAAAATTATTTTTAATCAGGATTCTACACGATATTTATTGTCACGGTCAAAGGACATACGGAAGTCAATACTTTCGGGCGGAGGACACTTTTCCCACGCTTCATCTATAAGCTTATCCAGCACCTCATCAGTTAGTACCTCGATGCCTCTCTCCTTTGCTATTTTGGTTGCGCAGTATTCAAACCACACATTTGTAAGTGAATTCTCACCCTCGGCTATAGCATAGTGGTCATATTCAAAAAATTCTCTCAGAAAATCAAGCTTTTGGAGCTTTACCGCCGAATACGCCGTTACTATCATAACCCTGTCTTCTTTTTGCATACTTTCTGGGAGCGAATTGTAAGTTTCCCATGCCTTTTCGTATTTATTTGCCTTTACAAGAAGGTCAAGATACTCTACCGCAACAGAAAAATCAAGAATTCCAAGGTCAATTGCCTTTTCGTAATACTCCTCGGCTTTATCCATGGTTCCGTGCTGCTTTTCCCACAAAGCAAGGTTGCGATATGCCCACACAGAGGGACAAAGCTCAATGGATTTCAGCCACGCATTTTTGGCTTTTGCAACATATTCACTACGCTTATCCCACATTTCTGCCTCAGCGGCAATCACACCGGTTTCTGCCATTTCGAAGTCAGCAACACCAATGTTGAGCATAGTAAACCAGTTGTCAGGTTCTACACTGAGACTCTCTTCCATGAGACTGAGCCATTTTTTTCCTGTCATCCACGATGTGGGTATTTCTGCGGGAGATTTTTGGAGCATAGTGCCATCAACCAAAAGTGAAAGCCATGGTTTTTCAACCTCACCTATCGTAAACTCGGGGAAACAGAGATTTTCGGGTACTTTTCCGTCGTTGCACTTTTTCATTCGCATAATTTCAAGAGCACCAAATCCACTACCATAGTGAATGAGGTCGTTTTCTTCCACCTTTTTGTCTGCAAGTGCAGCACACATTTTGTCATATTTTGTAAGAAGTTCAATGGTAAGAGCCTTGTCGATATTTTGCTCACAATACACATTGGCATCATGCAGTGATACTCCATGTACTTTTTCCTTATCAAGTTCCATCCCGCCAAAGCACTGAGTCCACTCTATGACCTCATTGGCACCAAACACTTTGTCGTGCACCTGAGAGCGTGCGATTCCCGCCTGTATTTCTGCATAATAACCTGTTCCTTTGTCAGACAGATACTCCTGCCAATGCTTACCTGCATGATGATTGCCCCAGCAGAAAAGCTTGCGGTACAAAAGAGGTGCAGTAGAACGCTCGTAGAAGGTAAATCCGTCCTCGTATGATGCCGCCTCCCAGGCATCTGTGAATCTTTCATCCGGCTGGAAGAAGTAGTCAAAACCTCTTGTTGCCTGACTCGGATACGAAAGGTCTGCACCGGGCATTGCATCTATGTACGGGAGAGTGGTGTAGTCAAAGATGCGATTCATAAAGAAAATTACCTTTTCACTTGAAGCAAGGACACGCGTCTTACCGGTATCGGGAACTGCAATATTTGTCCACCAATATGTGGTTGTGGCTTCATCAAAGGGATTAACTATCTTGACATGGCAAATCAGATGCTTTGAATCATCCGGCAAGTGGAAATCCATCTGCCAGAACACACCTGTGCAACGCTCAAATTCGTACATTCTAAGAAAATCGTTGCCATCATCATCGTTAAGAATCGCAGTAAACATATTGTCACAGGTTGTAAAAGTGTGACCGTAAGAGCCTATATTCCACTCTATACCGCCCGAAAGCCAAGCATCTCTTATGGCAAGATTGGCAGGCTGAAAAACAGGGTTTTTCATAAGAAGCTCTCGGTCCACCTTTTTGTCAAACAAAGAGTACAATCTGCCGCCGTACTCCGGCCAGAATTCTGCTCTGAGGTATTCATTTTCCAGTACGCAGGTCTTGATACTCATAGGAACTCTCTTCCTTGAATATCTGTCCTGCACTGTGTACGGAAGAACCTTGACGGTTATTCCAACATCCTCTTGCAGTTCTTTTGGAAAGTCGTCCTTTACACTTCCTTTGAGTGCGGCATGATCGCGGAATTTGGGAAGCGGACTGGTCCCCTCAATGGGTGCTCCCAAAATTTCTGTTGGGGTGATTTTGATTTTCATAACAATTCCCTTTCTGTGGTATTTAAGTGCGGTATAATAAATTTATCGTAAAAAACGGAGCCAAAGCCAATGGCTTCGGCTCCACCGGGTTTTACTGAGCATTTATCACTATTTCAGAATTAAATTTGCTTAAATCTGCTGGGGTAAGGTTAGTATCCCATACAAAAGCACGGACTTTGTTTCCTGCTGCAACACTAAGTGTCATATCACTTACTGTAACAACATTGTACAGAGGTGTTTTGTCAAGTTTAGTTGCCTTGACAAAGTCTGTACCATTATATTCTGCGATTATAATCATAAGGTCTCTTGTTGTATTTGCTGTTACATCAAGTACTGCATTTGTTCCGGACTGTGTTAATGCAAACTCAGAAACACGCATTCCGTCAACTGTAATCTTGATGCCGGTCTGCAAACCATAATCTGCAGATGTTGCAAGGATTGTATACTTGCCTGGGAGTACATCTTCTGCTACATCTACTGTGTATGCACCATTCTCGCCTTCGGTAATGGTTATACCGTCCACAACTTCTGTTCTGGTTTCGTTAAGAACAGTATAGATAAGGTTCTGCTCAAGCTTACCTTCTATTCCAATCTGGTTTAATACCTTTGCATTACCTTCAAGGCTACCGCCGGGAACAGTTTTCTTGTTTTCCATAGTGTTGGAAACTTCAAATGCAACTTCTTCTGCAAGATATGCAGTAGTGGGTTTAACATTTACTTTGGTTCCAACTGCAGGTGCTGTAAGTCCGTTATCCGCATACCAAGTGCCAAACGGATTCAATATGCCGTAACAGTTGAAGGCAGTGCTGGCTGCAGTTACACCTGCTGTAAGTGTTGTCTTGAAGGTTTGCCACTCATCACCGCTGGCAGTTACAGTCCAATAATCATAATCATGTGTACCTGTCATATAGCTTGTTGTAGGGTATAAATCCACTGCAAATATTGGTTCGGGATTTATTTCGGGAGCAGCATTTTGTGCCTCTACCATGATTACATAGTTTTTACCGGATTGGAATTTTTTGTCATTAGCTGCTACATTTGCTCCACCGTATACAGGCATAGCCGTACTCAAGGTGTTTTCTGAAGCATATGTAACCTGAAGAACATGTGTTCCAAGCTTTTCATCAAACACATAGGATGTATACGGTGTGGTGTTGCTTCCGTTGTAGGATATATTAAAATTAGTTACATCTTTGCTTCTGAAAATATGTTCCGGTATTTCTGTTTCATATATATCATCATAGCTTGCAGCAAGAACCTTGATGTTTGCACCCTTCTGCATGGAGTATTCATTGGATACAGCAAGGATTACATAATCACCTGCAGGTACACTGTCTGCAATGTTTATTGTGTATGCACCGTTTTCACCCTTGGTAAATGTGAATCCGTCTACTATATTTTCTCTGTTGGAATCAAGTGCTATAAAACTAATGTTCTGATTAAGTTTACCCTCTATACCAATCTGGTTGATAACCGATGCCTTGCCGGTGATGCTTCCGCCTGCAAGGGCTACATCTTTACCATCAATGGTATTAGCAACTTCATATGCTATTTCTTCTGCAAGATATGCAGTAGTGGGTTTAACATTTACTTTGGTTCCAACTGCAGGTGCTGTAAGTCCGTTATCCGCATACCAAGTGCCAAACGGATTCAATATACCGTAACAGATGAAGGCAGTTCTCGTTGCAGTTACACCTGCTGTAAGTGTTGTCTTGAAGGTTTGCCATTCATCACCGCTGG
>JAZQBI010000129.1:0-39242 GCA_045545635.1 Clostridia bacterium
CCTCCTTTTTTATTTATCCTATGCAACCGACTTATCATCGCTTGCATAGGCTAAGTGTTTTTAATATTATCCCTCGTAATATCCGTTTATAACCAAAGTTGTATCTATTGTTCCCGCTCTTGAAAATGTTACTATTCTGGAGCAATCGGGGCCATAATCTTCATAGGTCTTGATATCAGCTGCGGTTCCGTTCTTCACAGTAACTTTTCCGTAACGGGAAAGGTCAACTACCACAATTCTTGCGATGTTCCATACCTCGTTGAGGTATTTGTCCTCGTCAACATTCAAATATCCGTTGGCAGGAAGATCGTAGGTGGTGAGTCTTACTGCACCATCACGCAGATTGTAGGGGAAACCGTTATATACACGCATTATTCCTGCAGAAAAACCTGAAGCGTCATAGAGTGACGAATCTGCAGCCCAGGAAATTGCCCAGGGATTTGTGTGGAAGCTTGCAGTATGGAAATAATCTGCCATACCGGGCATTGAACCGGGTGTTGTGCTTCCGTCATCGGTTCCGTTTTCGTCCCATACGATACGGATTTTTGTTACCATACCGTCGGAGTCCTTGGCAACTCTTATGATGTCACCGGGTTCAAGGGTACCATCCCACTTGGGATAAGTAATAACTCCGTTTACTTTGGTCTGAGCTTCGGTTTCTATATTTTCAATAACACCGTCTTCAAGATAGAGATCTTCTTCTCTTACGGTATCTCTGAACTTAAATCTTACAGCCTTTATTATATCACCGGAATCCTCGTCGGGATGCACACCCTTTACAACCTTCTTAACAACAAAGCCTTCGTTGAGTTCGCCGAGGTTTGATGCTACATTTGATGTCTCAAAAACAACATACTTACCTACGGGTGAACCCTGAACATCAGTGTAGAGCTTAACTATATTGTTGGTTTTTTCACCAAAAATAGTGTAGGTTGCAAGAGAGAATGCCTTGTCCTCATCTGTTACATGGGGATTTCTGCATATTACCTTGGAGTTTGTGTTAAGAAGTGCTTTACCTCCAAAGCTGTTTATGGATGTACTTACAAAGTAACCTGCCGAGGTTTTTGTACTTTCGTCTGTTTCCAACACAAGGTGAAGTTTACCATTTATGTTGGTATCTCTGTCAAGTATCGGAAATTCCACATAGTTAATTTCGCTGTCTTCGTTTACGGCGTATCTGCAAATGCCGGCATAGGAACCGTACAGTCTGTAATATTCCTCTGCGGTAATTTGAGAGACCTTACCATTGGAATCACTTACCGTAACTTTTTCTGCGAGAACGGGAGTATCTATAACACCCTTAAGGTCATACAGCTTAACTGCAAAAGTGCTGTCGAAGCCACCGGAAGGATCTTGTCCGGCTCTGATCATATATGCAACATTAAGTGTGGTATTTGTCTGTGTTTCAGCCCATGCAATACGATTTTCGCGGTTCAGATACAAGGTGAGTGTGTCACCGAGACGGATTTCGTCACGGAGTTCATAATTTTCATAAGCACTTGTAAGTACAAACTCATTGGAATCATCGGAAATAACGAGACCTCTGTAGTCCTCATACATCTGATTAACCTTAAAGTCGCTTATTACTCTCTGGGTAATATAAATTTTTATTACCTTTCCGCTTCTCACAACATCAAGAACACTGCCCTTGACAATGGAAGAAACGCTTCCCAAAGAGCCATCCTCGTTGTATATTGTGATATTGTATGCAGGATCTTCAAAATCCAATCTGATTATATCATTTTCGGTAATGTGTTTAGCGTTCTTGAGAGAATTGTAAATTATATTGTCATTAGTATCAACATTACTTACATACCATGTTTCGGGCTGATTTACAAATACGATTTTTTTGTACTTGGAAGAATCTGTTTCGCAAATCTGAATACTTCCGCTTGTTATGTTGAATATATCGGAAGCGTAGTTATTAATTGCTACTCCGTTGTAGATGATATATGCACCTGAAACATTTTCTTTTTTAAGGTTTCCTGCTTCATTCTTGTAGTATATTTCATTCAGGCTTGTTTTTTCAAGATTTTCGCTGTCGATTTCTACAAAATCATCTTCACCGTTGGGATAAACGCAAACTACTTCTCCGGGATCATCGGAACTTGCATCCTTGTACCAGCAATCAACATTTCTTCCAAGAAATGCGGAACAGTCATAGCCTTCTGCTATTTCCAGAATGGTATCTTCTATCACGATGTATTTGCCGTTGTATGTGCTCTTTGCAAGAAGTGAGCTGTAACCGTTGTCTGTCATAAGACCTGATATCTTTTCAAGTCCCATAACCATGGAAGCAAATGTACCTTCTTTATCAAATCCATACTGTTCACCATTCTTTATTGAGGTGAGTGTAAGTATATTTGTTTCCAGGGTATTTGTAATAAGTACGGCAATTTCTCCACGGGTGATGTACTCTCCGGGGTTTACACCGCTTAAGAGTTTTACTTTCTTTGCCTGGTTTAAATAACCTGTGGGATATCCGCCTGTTTCTTCAGCAACTGTCTTGTAACCGAGGAGAACCATAAGAGTTTTTACAACTTCATTTGTGCCGATATATCCGTCAGGAGAAAAAGTTGTAGCGGAAGTTCCTCTCATTATATCCATCTTACGAACATATGTAATGGTTTCGTATGCCCAGTGATTGGAGGGAACATCGGTAAAATAATCTGTTACTACTTCCTCCTCGGTAGGTACCTTGAGCTCATTATGGTCTGTGTTTTCTCCATAAAAGTTCTGTGCCCACTGTGAAGCCAGAGCGTCATTTTCGCCATTCTTGTAGGTAAGAAGATTTTTGATAACCTGTGCAAACTCTGCACGAGTCATTGTATCTTCCAATTTGGCTTCGCCATTGTCGTTGCCCACCATAACACCAAGGGCACTAAGCTGTGCAAATTCGCTTTCACCCACAATTGCTGATGAGGCATACACAACGCTGAATGTGAAGCAAGATGCAATGAGGCTAATCATAACCATTATGCTTACTAATTTCTTCATAGTCATAACCTTTCCTTTCAGTCAATATTGGGTTTATTTATTCTTTATTGTTTTGTACACAATCTGAGCACCCTCTGCTCTTGTTATGCTGTTTTTGGGACCAAAGCTACCGTCCTCGTAACCTGTGATAATCTTCTTTGCATATAGAGCATTGACAGCACCTTTTGCATATCCGCTCACATCCTGTGCATCTGTAAAAGCAAGTTCCTCGGAATCCATAGCCCATTTCAATGCTCTGCAGATTATAACAGCAAAGTCTTCTCTTGTTATATTCTGTCCTACACCGAAATTAGCAGAATCCACACCATTTACTATGCCCAGCTTATTTAATGCGGCAACGTAAGGAGCGTACCAGGAGCCTTCTTCCACATCTTCGAAACTGCAGGTAGCATCTGCTGTATCAATGCCTGTTGCAAGGCATATAATCTTTGCCGCAGCTTCTCTGGTGAGGTTGCCTTCGGGATTGAACATACCTTCGCCCACACCGTTTAATATGTCGGCATCTGCAAGATAGTCAATAGCTTCCTTTGCCCAGGCAAAGCCTGCTATATCCTTAAAGGATTCTTTCTTTTGGGTATCCTGCGGTTTTTGTTCTTCTTCGGTTTTGGGAGTATCCTTTACCCCTACGGAAATACTACCGCCGGAAGAGCCTCCAAACGACCCTCCGGAGGAGCTGCCGCCGGTTGAAGGTCTGCTTACTTCCTCTCTTATAAGAGCACATTCTTCTATTGTTTCTTCAAGGTTGTCCAAAGTTAGTCTGTCTTTAAGCTGATAAAGAGCATCATCAGCAAGAAGTGTGGAAGAAAGTTCAAGATATTCGGAAATATCCAGTCCTGCCGCTTCGGCATTATCTTCTGTAAGAACTGCTTCTATTATACCGCTTCCGTTTCTTTTATTGTACTTGATAGCATTAAGAATCACAAGCTTTGCATAAGTTTTCTGAAGCTCATTCTTGTCTTTGGCACCTGTGCCGAAAAGTCCGTCCAGTGTATTTTCAATACCGGCATCTGTAATAGCTTCGCTCATAAGAGTTCCGAGAGTGCCCTTGGTATTTATATACTCACTGAGTCCCAGAAGCTCATCAAACTTAAGTGTGGTACCCTCAAGAATATAGCTCTTCTTGGACTGATTGTAAGCTTCCATGGCAATGGAATATCTCAAAACTTCCTCGAATGTTACATAGCTGTCTGTGTTGTCACCAAGGTTTTCCTCTGTGTTTTCTGCAAACTCAACATCTGCTTTTTCAAGTTCCTTATCAAAAAACTTTGCAAGCTCATCTTTGTCAAGTTCACCAAAAAGTGCTGTGTCCACAGAAAAAATCTTCTTTCCTGTGTCAAGCTTTTCGCCCTTATCCGAAGATGCAATGTACTCAATTGCCTTGTCTATCTTAAGTCCGGTAGATGCATAGTACAAAGGTATACTTACTATATCTTCAGCAGTGAATCCCTCACCGCCGACGTATACGTTAAGGTTACATTCTTCTTCATCATCTTCCGAGAAGAGCAAACGGAATTCCTTTACAAAGCTTCCGCTATCGTCTGTAACAGCAGAATTCTGATACACAACATTCTGTGCAACATTCTGTGCTGCTGTCTCGGGAGTTACCCCATCCTTTAACACGAGGATGCTGATACGGGCTCCGCTCTGTCCGATTGGTGTTTTTCCCGATATTTCAACGATACCGTTGACACCGTCTGTAATCTGTGCTGTTATACCTTCTGCTGCAGCACCGACTGCGAGCGATAAGAGGTATACAAAACACATAAGAAATATGAGTAATCTCTTTTTGTTCATATTTTCACCTTTTAACCTTTACTAAAAATTCCTATTTGCCAAAGCTCGAATTTATCAAATTGAGTTTCGCTGAATCATCTTCACCGAATGACAAATCGTTTGCTATGAGGATAACAGAATAATCTGCACACCACAATACCTTTTTGCCCAAAGCTTCGCCAAGAGCTCTCAGGGGAATCATGGTTCTGCCGTTTACCGCTTTTGCAGGAATCGCACTTTCATATTCTGTTCCGTTTACCATGTACTTCTGTTCTCCGAGTACAAATTCTATAACGGTGTCTCCGTTTGTAACGGTTACCTTGTTTTCGCTTCCGTTCCACTCAACATTCGCATCAAATGCTTCGGAAACAAATCTCACGGGAACAAGAGTAACACCATCCTCTGCATAAGGAGCCGTATCTGCTATTTCGAGCTTGATTCCGTTTTTGTATGCATTCTTGTTTCCAAGCTTCATAGCGAGAAGTCCGTCGGCATCCTCATAGAATATTCTTGCAAAGTTGTATTCTTCTTCGGTAACCTTCTGTGCAGAGATTACGGGAGCAACTGCGGCACCCTCTCCGCTTCCTGTGAATTCAACAATTATACTACCTGTAAGGCCGGCACTTGCACACATAAATGTTCCAAGCTCTACCCAGCCCTCTTTGTCAGATTCAAAATCCGCCTTAAAGGTAAGTTCTCTTATGTCACCTGTTGTTGTAGAATAGAACTTAACCTTTATCGTAGCATTCTTGTCGGCACCTTCTACGGGACGCTGATAGTATGCTACCTTGTAGGGTGTAATTGTATCTGTAATGGTGTAGCTTGCTGTTGCACCCATTTCATCAGAAAGTTTTATGGGAGTGTTGTTAACTGACTTAACTTTGGAATCATACCATATTCCGGTAGAAGCAAATATGTTGGAATCGCTTCCGTAGATGCTTACATCATTGTCTGCACCTATAAATTCATATTCTCCCTCGGGTACGCTTGAAGGAGCTGCAAATTCTACCACACTGCCCACAGAGCCGGGATAAACAGTAAAGTATCCTTCCTCAAAGTTGGGCTGTTCGGTATCAAAGAAACTGAATACCGTTTCTCCGTTTACCTTAAGAATTACTTCAACACCGCCTACAACATCCACGGCACCGAATTCTATATCATACCATTCTCCACTTTTTATGTGAGTATTGGTATATGTGTTTATGATACCTGTGGTGGCGGCTGCCGGATTGTACTTCTGCACTTCAAACATATCAGGTTTTATAACAATAAGATACGCTGTGTTTGAAGATTTGTACGGCATAATGGTCAAGTCCTTCTGTCTCAACGAAAGACCTACCCAACCTTTGATATCAACTTTCATTCGGAAGTGGTGAGATTCGTAGTTGTTAAGGGGCTGGTTGATATACGCCAGACCTGCACCGCCGGACTCAATTCTGACACCGTCTTCGGTCTTGGATATCAGGGTGGTTTCGTTCTGTGTAAGCCACTCGCCGTCTACAGGCAGTGCCTTGTGTCCGCTATGTTTGTAGCCACCTATGAGCTGTCCGAAATTCTTGAGTCTTGTAATACCATCATCTATATCGGTCTGCTGACCTTTTGTCATTGAAGCAAGAACATCTGCCTCTTTGAGAAGGTTGTCCATATCTGTAAGAACTTCCGGCTTGTACTCACCAAGGCCATCGCCTGTTACAATACCTTCCCGAAGTTTTTTGATATTATCTATCTCCTGCTTCAGGAACTGTGTTTCCAATTCATCCGATTCGGATGTGGTAAACATATAGGGAACACCAAGGCTCTCCCATCTGTTGCCTATCTGCTTGGAAAGACATGTCGCATATACCTTGTAGTAATATGTCTGATTGTTTTCCAGTTCATTGAGTTCTGCAAAGGTATACTGTGTAGTACCCTGTACAACAACATCCTTAAGTTCAGGGTCCTTTGCCACGATATATTCATATCTGTCGGCAAAAAGTGCTTCTTCCCACTTTAAGAACGCTTTGTTTCTTATTACATTTTTCTGTCCGTTGGCAGGATACAAAAGGCGGAACTCCGTTTCGGGAGTCTGTACATCAAATACATCCTTTTGAATACCAATCATTGACATTTCAAAGTTGTTTTCATTAATCATTGTTTCCGGGAAACCATAGAGCTCCATAGCCTCGGTTGTAAGACGGTAGTCATGGTTTTCGGGATCCACAAATACGCTGTAATCGTCGGTATCGTGGTTGTTCTCTATACTTATGGCTCTCTTTGCCACATTATCGTGTATAGAATTTGAGTTGACATCAACACTCAGGTTGTTGTTCATAATATTGTCCTGAACATTAAAGAACATATTATCTCTGTCAAGCTGTTCCTTGAGCTTGGTTATCTGGGGATATTTTTTAAGAACCGCTTCGGTTACGCCTGCACTGGTAAGACTGTCATACGCCGTTGTAGATACATTGCCCACACGGTCACCCATTCTGTAACCTATGTCCGAATTTACAACAACATTTTCGGAGAAGTTGTTGTAAGCACCAACTATAAGGTCGCCTGTGGTACGATTCTTGTTTCCTGCAACAATAATATTATTTTTTGCAGTCTGTCCGGACTGAAGGTCATCCCAGTATATACCCTGTATCTGATAGCGTGCCGTAAATGATGGTGCATAATCGTGAATGTAGTTATACTGAATAAGATTACCAAATTCGTTTAATTTTCTTCCGCTGTAAATAACACCCATATCCGCCGCATCATTGGTAACGCTGAAAAGCTCGTTGTAACGAATGATGTTATCCAGACCTCCGTATATGATACCGTAGGCATTCGGCTGACCGTGGATGATGTTGTATTCAACCACATCGCCGATAGTCTTGTTGCCGCTTTCACGTCCAAGGTCAATCGCTGTTTTGTATAGCATATTGTTGAGTGTAGCAAAGTTGTAGAGATGGTTATTGGCTATACGGTTTGCCGATGGAGTCAATGTAGCGGGATCGCCGCCGCCTCGGAGCTGTATACAGTAACGTCCTGTTTCGTAAATGGTGTTACCTTCGATAAGGTTGTTGGCACCCAATAGCTGAATACCGTTGAGACCGATATTCTGCATTGTACAATTGCGGATAGTAATATTTGAAGAATTGTTTATTACTATACCTGTGTTTAATGTATGACGGAAAGTGATACCGTCAAACACGATATGAGAAGCTTCTGTAAGAGTTATAAAACTCTCGTTGTAGGCACAAATCTCCAGAACATCATTCCGGTTAAGCTTCTGGGGAGGATAGAAGTAAAGAAGCATATTGTTTACATCTATAAAAAACTCTCCGGGGCAGTCGATTTCTTCCAGAAGATTTGCGATGTACCATCTGTGACCTGCCTTTACACCATAGTTAGAGGGAGTTCCCGTAAGGATTGTCTTGTTTTCGGTATCAACTCCTGCCAGAGTAACCCAGTCAAGACAGTACTCTGTACCAAGATAACCTACAACAAACGCCTGATCTGCAAAGAGCCACTTTTCCGGCTGAAGGGTGTTGTACTTAAATATACCCTGTTTTCCCGTCTTGCTGCTTGCACTGTCGCCTGCCGCAATAACGGTGTTTATGTTCTGAAATCCTACATTGGGCCATCTCGACACGGATTGTCTCTTGCCGTTTAAGTAAAGGTACGCCAAGGGGGGAAGTGTCTTTGAATCCGTATATCTGGCGATAATGCTGAGCAATGTCGGGTTTAATTCGTACTTTTCCAGAGACATAACCCCTACCCTGTCACGGGAGGCCTTTGGAAGTCTTGCGAGAACAGCCTTATCGGTAACAGCACTGAAATCCATAACATCAAGCTTTGTGGAACCGGTGAATAATACCTCACCATCTCCTGCCGCTTTATATACTACGGGGTATTTCTCGCTTCCTGAATCCTGAACTTCAAACTGAAGACTTCTGTCAAAATGGTAGGTACCTGCATGAATCAGAATTTCTACCTTTGATTTTTTATGATTCATAAGGCGCAGGGCTTTTTGAGCCGCGTCAACGGTCTTGTAAGGTCTCTCCGCCGTGCCGTTTGATGCCTTGGGAGCATTTGCCGATACATGGATAACGATGGTCTCGCTATCCTCTGCAAAAACTGCCGGAGACATAATGCCAAACAACATGGAAAAGGCAATTATAAGTGCCGTAATTCTGCGTATTTTCATTACAACAACTCCTTCTTGGTTGTAAATATATTGCTATCTGGAACGACTGTAACTCTTGGGAGATAATTTTTCCAGATTATCAAGCACGAACACACGGATATAGAAATCATCTGTGTTTATCGCACTTGCCAGAGCAAAGTCTATGGTATCTGTTATACAATTTCCTTTGGAAATGATCTTTTCGTCTGCGACATGTGCAGAAATAAGCGAATTGCTGTCTTTTCTGAATATTGCCGCAATGGCAGTAAAGGAAATCTCGTTGGTGTTTTTGTTGTAAACCGTGTAGTTTACATCAAAATTCTTTACATCTGCAGAGGGAGCTACTGCTTTTCCGTCCTCTGTAAGTTTTATATCTATTATTTCCAGAGGCATAGCATCCGACACGGTAAACGAACATACTCCGTTTTCGTTATTCCAGCTTCTGCCCATGTTTCTCGATGTATTTACTGCAGTTACCTGCCAGTAGTATGTACCGTTTTCAAGAGACGGAACCACAAAGGTCTCCCTTGTGCTGCCCGATTTAACCACATCGGTCATTTCCGCGTTTCTTGATATCACATAATCATATCTGTCTGCAAACACGGCTTCTTCCCATGTAAGGATAACACCGTCTTTTGCAAGCTTTCCGCCGTTTGCGGGATACATAAGACTAAATTCGTGATTGGTAAAGGGTACATCCTTTTGAATACCGATGGAGTCCATATCAAAATTTGTTTCCGAAGGAACATCTTCTGTAATGCCGTTGGCACTTACAACCGATGCCTTTAAGGTGTAGTCCATATCTGCCGCATTTACAAATACATCATTTCCGCTTAAGGAAACCGTATTTATATTCTTGCCTTCATAAAATCCTTCAGATACACTCATAGTAGAGTTTACAAGAACATTATTTTCTGCAAGGGCATCATAGGGCATACTGTGAGGGTCTGCATCAATTTTGGCTTTGAGTGCCATAATCTTGTCATAATGCTCACTTTCCTCGGGAGGTAAATCTTCAAAGGTGGTGTAAGGATCGGTTCCGGGAACAAAGTTCATATCCCATGACAATCTGTCTCCGAGTCTTATACCGTTTTGTGTATTTACAAGGATATTTCCACGGATTACATTATCTGCCCCTATGGTAAGAATACCGTTGGTGTTCTGGGAATTATCTGAAACTATGATGTTTCCTACTGCAGTCTGACCGGACTGATAATCATCCCAGTATATAGCTCTGTTTGTATATCTGGGTTTGTATCTGAACGAGAAATCGTGGATAAAGTTGTTGGCAAGAACATTGCCGTACTCGTTCCAACGTCTTCCTGCATATATAGCACCTGCATCCTGAGTATCGGTTATCACATTGTATATCTCATTTAAGCGTATGATATTATCCATACCGCCATATATCACACCGCCTGCGTATTTTCCGACATGGATGAGGTTGTTCTCCGCAATATCACCCATAGTATTAATGCTGTCGCCTCTTCCGATGCTTATACCCATATTGGCACTGCCGAAGGAGGGGTTGTTGGAATAATCATATACATGGTTGTTGGAAATGACGTTATTTCCGCCTATGAGATTCTGAACATCCGCACCACCGTATGTGTAGATAGCTTTTGAACCTATATCGTATACATTACAGCTGTCTACAACGGAGTTCTTACATGAGGCAAGAGATACACCCATCTTTGCCGCGGAATGTATGTTACAATTTAATATCTTGAGATTTTCGCACTTCTGTGCTGCAATTATGCTACCTGTACGGCTACCTTTTAATTCAAGGTTTTCTATTGTCAGGTTATTGACTTTGGAGGCAGAGATGAGTGTGGAGGTATAAGGAATCTCAAGCACATCATCGCAAGTTAAGGCATAAGGTGCAAAATAGTACATTATACCGTTCGTCTCATCTATGCACCATTCACCGGGAACATCCATCTCCTCAATGATGTTGCATACAATATAGCGAGGACCAAAGTCTGTTATTCTGTCACCATTCTGGTCATTTGTCCAGAGAGTACCTGTGCCGTCCAGAACAAGTTTTTGGGTTAAAATGCCTTCGGTAATTTCTTCCGCCTTGGCATACTTAACTCGGAAAGATTCAAAGAGGAATCCCATAACATATGCATTTTCCCAGCCTGTCATATCCTCGGTGTAAGAGCCGAGCCAAGGTCTGCCGTTGGAGTCATTACCTACATTTGTGGTGGTAATCCAATCCTGATTGGGATACTTGGCAACACTCTGTCTTTTGCCGTTGAGATAGAGCGAAGGCGGTAAAGCAGCACGAGATGTGCCGGCTCCGTTTGTACTGCCGTCGAGACTGTACATAAATCTCACCTTGTCCAAATCAAAGCCTTGGGAAAGCAAATCTACAGAATATACTTTGCCGCGGGAATTTTCGGGAAGTCTTGCAAGGATATCGCTATCCGTCACTATGTTCAAAGCGTCGTTGGAGAGCTTCTTCATACCCGAAATAACCACCTTGCCCTCCGAAGAAACGGGAGCAATCTTCATATATGTATCTGTTGTGTTTGCCTGAGTCAAAGAAAGAGTTTCCGTGGTATAGTATTCACCGTCGTTAAAGAGAACTTCTACATTGTATCCCTGAACATAAAGGTCATTTGCCGCAGCAAATGCATCATTGACACTGCCGTAAGGATCATCAACGGTTCCTGTTCCTCCCACAGCATCGGAAGAAACATAAATACGTTCTACACGCAACTTCTTTATATAATTTTTTAATATACCTGTCTGTCGAACTCCGTCACAGGTAAACACACAGGCATTGTCAAGTATATCAGCACTTACGGTAACAGGTATTGAAAACCTGCCGTCAGCTGATGTAATACCGACATCCACATGACATATCTTGTCCATTATACTGCCCTCGGCAGCATCGAGGAAATCTATCGTTACCCCATCGTTTAACACAAACAGAGAAACGCTCTTTCCTCCGCCGACATTTTTGAAAACTCCCGATACCGTATATTCTTCGTCCGCTATCTGCGAAGCAAAAGAAATGGTAGAAAGAGAGCACATCAAAATGCACAGTATAAGTATATTAGCAATTGTTTTTTTCATATAGCTTATTCCTCAAAAAAACTATTCTATACAATCTTCAAACAAGGGGCTCATATCTGCAAAAGACTCCCAAACAAAGCATTTTGCACTGTATGTTTCGCCATCCTTACATTCAAAATCTTCTATAGTTATATCTGCATATTCGCCCTTTGCAAGAGTGTAGACATCTCCGCTTATTGCACACATCTGACCGAGATTGTTGTAAATAACCACTGTTGCAGTAGCGGTTCTTGCATCTTCAAGACGATTATTGGTTATTCTTGCAGTAACAGTAAACTTGTCTGTGAAAAGTTCCTCCATAGATTCTACCTGTTCTCCGTCTGCATCGTACATTACAAAGGAGGTGAGGTCATATTCGGGAGGAAGTGTTGTAAAGCTTACGGGCATAAGATATTTCTTTCCGCCTTCTGCAAAGTTGTATTCGGGGAATTCTACGGTGTAATCGGTCTTGTAAGCAAGATCTGCAAAATTAAGTATCACCTGTGTTCTGTCATCAGAAAGCTCTACGGTGTAACCTTCAACGGTTTCACCGTCTTTTGAAAGAATTGCATAGCTTTCGGGAGCAAAATCATCCGCCACAGCTTCGGGGAGAGTGATGGTAACTGTATCTGTAAGGTTTACATTTTCTGCTTTGTCAATCTCAACGCTGTGGTATTCTATCGCCTGTGTCATAGAATAGCCGGACATCAATATTTTGGGATCTGCATTTGCTGCGCAATCAACACCGATAGCAAAAGCTGCCTTACCTCCGTGTTCATTTTCTGTTATATAATCGGCAATCTTAACACCGTTTAGGTAAGCATTTACCAAGCCATCTTTTACAGAAAGCTTAATTTCAACAGCACTGCCGAATGGATAATCTGCAAGGAAAACCGAATTCATTCCCTGACCGCCGGCACGAGCTACGCTATCGTTTTCCAGAATTCTGGCACCGTGTTTACCATCGGAGCTTACCTGATATTCAAAGAGGAGGTTACTTGTATGGTCAACGAAGTGTGTAAAAAGTCTGTATACACTTCTGGTGGTCTCACCCTCGGTGTTATAGGTCATCTTAACTGTGTAATCCTTCAAAGAAGGAGCAGCTGCCGTTGTGGGATAATGACGGGCAAAACGACCGCCCTTCCATCCGGAAGTCATGCTTGCAATAAGGGTTTCGGTTTCGCTGTCATAGTTCATAGCAGCGATGTTGCTGTTGTTACCGTTAAAGTAGTTCCATGCAAGGTCCTTTTTGTTGGCATAGTACATACCGCTATCCAACTCAACTACTTTGAAAATTTTTGTAAAGGTATCTGCCTGACCAAATATGCTTCCATCTGCGGATAACACATAGAGAGCATCCTTTACCATACCATCTGCGGGAGTTATGGTGTAGGTGTATTCTTTGGCTACATGATAGCTGTTGTTTAATTTTGATACATCAGGATGGATGTTGTATTCTACGGATACTTCAACATCTTCGCCGTCTTGCTTAAGAGATAGTGTTTCTTCCAAAAGGGAAAGATCAATTTCCTCGGAGAAGGTAAGGGATATAAAATCCAGATCTGCATCCCAGCCAAGCAGTATATCGCTGTCTGCCGAAACACTTAATCCGGAAAGCATTGTCAGAAAAATGCATAGGCATAATATAAGTGCCTTAACTCTGCTAATTTTTTTCATAGATTATCTCCTGTCCAAGTTTAGTTTAGGGACAGCACCAACGGCTATCCCTAAACACTTTTCTGATTCTTATTCGCCCGTTACAGGGGTGGGGAGTTCCAAATTATTCATATAAGGTACGAGGTTTGTTGCATTATCCCATACAAATACTTTGAGTTTTGTACCGCCGTTGGGTGACATATTCTCCAGGGGAATATTTACAAAGTCACCGGAAGATACTACTCTTGTATTCAAGGGAGATACTACGCAGTTTGTAAGCTTTGTTCCGTTGTAGAATGCACAAACAACAAGTATGTTCTTTTCTGCGTTGGAGCCGTTTAATACGGGAACATTTACATTAACATTGCCGGTTACTGCTTCCAAAGCTTCTCCGTTTTCATCAGTTATGGAAATGTTTCCGATTTCAAAGTCGGTTACTTCGATAGCTTTTGTCATAACATAGTTGGACATTGATATTACAGGAGCTGTGGTATCTGCAAGGCTTACACCTACAGCATATGCAGCTTTACCGTAGTGATCCTGTGTATATGGTGCATCGGCAACCTTTTCATTGTTGATATATGCATTAACAAAGCCGTCCTTTGCAGAGAGCTTTAATGTAACAGTACCGCCAAGTACATGCTCATCGAAGAAAGCTACATTCATACCCTGACCACCGGCAAGTGTTGTACCATCGTTTTCAATAAGTTTTACAATGTGCTTAGCATCACTGTCTACACCATATTCTATCAAAAGGTTACTTGTGTGGTCGATAAAGTGAGTATAGAGTCTGTATGTACTCTTTGCAACATTGCTTGTGGTAGCAATTGTCATCTTTACTGTGTAATCCTTCTGAGACGGATCTGCCGCAGCTGTTGTAGGATAGTGACGAGCAAAACGGCCGCCCTTCCAACCGGTATTTACTGTGCTCATTGTTAAATTGAGTACATCAGCTTCGGAATCATAGTTTGTAGCTCCGATGTTGGAGTTGTTACCGTTAAAGTAGTTCCAAGCCAAATCAGTTTTGTTAGCATACTTCATACCGCTGTCGAGCTTAACTACCTTAAAGGACTTGGTAAAGTCAAATGCATATCTCTTTGCACCGTTTTCAAGATTTATCATACCGTCCAAAGATAAGGTATAGATAGCATCAAGTACCATTCCACCTTCGGGAACGATTGCATATGTGTACTCATATGCCATACGATAGCTGTTGTTGATTCTAGCTACATCGGGGTGGTTTATAAGGGATACTGTTGCATTTACGGGAACGCCGTTTTCCTTAAGAACGATGAGGTCACGGAGGTCTTCAAGAGGCATTTCCTTGTCAAATGTAAGGGATATAAAGTCGCTGTCTGCATCCCAACGGGGTGCAATTGTTTCGGTAGTAACTTCTACTTCTTCTGCCTTTGTTACAAGGAATCCTGTAGCTGTTATGGTCTTGCCTGCTGTCATGGATCTGGTTTCGGAGAAGATACCGCCGTTATGAGCCTTTTCACCATCGAAAAGAACCATATCACCAAACTTCATGTTATTTACATAACCTCTGGCAAAGCCATCTTTAATGGACATCTTGAGGTTTATGTCCTCAGACATAAGCACATCGCCCCATTTTGCACTATACTGATTTGTAGGAGTGCCCCAGTGCTTCTGCTGATATTTATTAGCTGCTGCACCGCCAACGCTGCCATAGAACTGTTCCCACAAATATACATACTTGGTAGCTTCGGGCTTGGAACCTGAGGGTTCGTTACCAAAGCTGAGTGCAAGGAAGGTACTGCCACGAGGAGTATCGTAGCCTGTATAGCCTATGGGAGTATAAACCAAAGCACAAAGATTAATAACATACTTGGTTGCGGGGTCGCTTACGCGATATGTCATCTTAACTGTGTAGTCATTAAGGCTTGGCTCATCCTTAGGCTTCTGAAAACCAAGGCTGTTTGCAAGGTTAAGTGTAGAGGTATCAATATGATTGGTTACTATAGCACCGTCTACATTTTCGTATGTATTAGCTCCACCCTGTCTTCCGAGAACCCAGTCGCCGTGAGCTGTACCGAGCTTCATGTTATCGGATATCTTTGTAACTTTAAAGAATACTTCATCGGTAACGCTCTTACCGCTTACGGCACCGGTTACACCGGTAAGCTTTAATTCGTAAATTGTATCAAATGCAATCTTTGCATCGCCTGTGGGGATAACAAGATATGTGTATCTTCTTACTGCATTGCCGCCAAAATTGGGGTCTTCTGCAGATGCGTGGTTGTGAAGTCCAACAGTAGCCGGAACTTCCACACCGTTTAACAAAAGCTTGATTCCTGCAAGGGAAGCTTCTGTGATTTCTTCTTCAAATTCAACTGTTACAAAATCGTGGTCAGCATCCCAATAGTATGTGAGAGCTGCGGGAGTTTCTTCTGCCGGTGCATCTTCTGCAAAAACAGAAATTCCTGAAAACAAAGTTGCAATCATACATAACGCTGAAAAAAGTGCAATAAGTTTACTGAATTTTTTCATTTTTAATTACCCTCTCGTTTTATTAGTTTTTATTTGCAAGGAAAGCGTCTACCTGAGACTGAATCTCCTTGATAATCTTATCCTTACCTGCCTTGTCCATACGCTCTAAGTATTCGTCGTATGCCTTGCCGACTTCGCTGGCACCCATAAAGAAGCTGAAGCCATACTGCTTACGGATAGTCTCGCACTGTGCAAGCTCTGTTTCTATCTTGGTGGTATCCAGAGTAAATCCGAGGAGAGGAGATACTTCGGCTTCGTTGTTCATTTTTTCTGTCTGTTCCCAAACATCGGGATCCATACCTTCGGTAACAAATGCATTGAACTGGTTACCGAACTTCCAGTCGCCGTTGGGTTTATAGTTGCTGTTTTCAACAAGTCTTATTGTGTTGTCATCAAGCTTTGTGTAATGCTTGCCCTCAATACCGTAGCAAATGAGGTTGTAGTACTCTTTATCAGTATTGATAAGCTCGATAAGCTTGATTGCTTTTTCCTTGTTCTTACTGTTTTTGCTGATACCGGTAAGAGTTGATGTCATAAACTTCTGGGAGAGATAAGGTCTTCCGAGGTTGGGAGTGTATACCATGGGCTCACCCATTGTGTTGGACATACCAACTTCGCCGCCGGGTTTGTAGCTGGATATGGATATAGCATACTTACCTGCATGGTAATCAGTGGTATCATCACCTACAGAAACAACATCGGGGCGGATATAGCCCTTCTTGAACCAGCTGTTTCTTACCTTGATACCCTCTATCCATTCGGGCTGTTCGTCAATAAAAAGAATTTCGCAGCTTTCGTCACCGCGACGGATACCAAAAGCATTTGTAAGTTCTTCAAAGTTTGCACCTACGGAGAAATATGCATTGTTGTTTCTCCAGGGATACATACCGTCTTCACCTTCCTTAATTGCTTTTAAGTAAGGCTCAAGCTGAGTGTGTTCTGTAATTGCTTCTACATCGAGATTGTACTTTTCTGCAAGTCTCTTGGGTGTCCATGCTGCAAAGAATGTAGCCACTATCTGCTGGTTTGGTACAGCATAAATAGTTCCGTCTACCTTTGCACCCTGCCAGAAAAATTCGGGAATGGCTTCCTTGAGTGCAGGTGTGGTTTCCAAAAGCTCTTCAAGAGGCTCAAGACCACCGAGTCTTGCTGCTGTATTGTACTTGTTGATATATCCCGTAAAGCAAAGGTCAAACTGCTCACCGGAGGACATTATCATACGCATACGTTCATCAAAAGCACCTGTGTCAATAAACTGGATATCCAGTTTAGCACCGATTTTCGCTTCTGAAATTTTGTTTGCTTCGGCAAGCACCTCGCTGAGTCCGGGCTGGTTGTCACCGGGGAGGTACCACTTAAGTGTTACTACATCATCGGAAGCGGATTTCTTGTCACCGCATCCCGCTATGCCCAGGCACATTACAAGAGCAAGAGCAAATGCAATAATTCTTTTCATCTGAAAACATCTCCTTTTTTGAATTTTTATATATAAATAATATCTGAAACGAGTTTTGGCGAGAAATAAAATTCCTCAAAATTAACATTAACCCTTTACACTTCCTACTGTGAGACCTTTTACAAAATACTTCTGGAAGAATGGGAATATAACGAGTGCGGGACCTGCCGCAACAACCGCCATTGCCATACGGGCAGTTTCTCCGGGTATATCCTTTGGCGATATAATTTCGTGTATCATTACATCGTCAGAACGAAGAAGTGCAATGTTCTGCATAATTCTCTGTAGCTGATACTGCAAACTCATAAGATGCTCCTGATTGATATAGAGCATAGAAGTCATCCAGTCATTCCACTTACCGAGGAACATCATAAGTGCAACCGTTGCCAACACCGGCTTGGATACCGGAAGGATAATACGGAAATATATGATGTACTCATTGGCACCGTCTATGTATGCCGACTCAGACATTTCTATGGGAACACTGTTGAAGAATGTTCTCATCATAAATACGTACCATGGACTTATAAGTCCGGGGAGAATGTATACCCAAAGGGTATCCTGAAGGTGAAGGTACTGTGTGATGAGTATGTATGTAGGAACAAGTCCTCCGCCAAAGAGCATTGTAAAATACACATAGAAGTTTATTCCGTTTCTTCCGGGCATATCCTTTTTGGTAAGAGGGTATGCAAGAAGCGACATAAGAAATGTTGCAATGAATGTGTATACAAGCGATGTGAAAATTGTAACAGTGTATGCATTTATTATTGTCTTTGGATTTTTGAACACATACTTGTATGCTTCCAGTGTTACTCCTCTGGGAACAACACTGTAACCCTGAAGGGCAAGCTCTTTCTCCGTGGAAAAAGAGGCACTGACAAGGATAACAAAGGGAATTATCACGAGTGCGCACAGTACGATCAGAAGAATGTGATTTATAAAATTGGTAATTCTGTCATTTTTGTTTATCATATCTGTCGCCTCCCATCAGAACAAGCCGTAATCTTCGTCAAACTTCTTGGATGCCCAGTTGGTAAACATAACTATGCACAAACCAACAATAGACTGAAGAAGACCAACTGCCGAAGACATACCGTAATTACCGATAACTCTCATTGTACGGAATATGAAAGTATCTATAACATCTGTTGTATCATAGAGAGCACCGACATCTCTTGTAAGCTGATAGAACATACCAAAGTCTGCTCTGAATATACCGCCTACCTTGAGAATAGTCTGTATAACTATAAGTACCATAAGCTGAGGTATTATGATATGACGGGTTTGCTGCCAACGGGTAGCACCATCAACCTGTGCGGCCTCTATAAGAGCACTGTCCATACCCATAAGTGCTGCATAGTATATTACACTGTCAAGACCGACATGCTTCCAGATGAAGGCGATATTGAGTATTACAGGCCATGCATTTGGCTTGGAATACCAATCATACCCTTCCAGTCCTATAGAATTTAATATGGAGTTTACCATACCAAACTGGGGATTTAAGAAAGCGTATACTATGTATGCTGCCACAACCCACGATACAAAATGGGGAGTTATGAGCACTGTCTGATATATCTTGGTTGCTTTGCGACTGTTGATTCTGAAAAGAACAACCGCAAGAGCTACCGAGCATATGATGATGGTTACTATAAAAAGTGCATTAAGTCCCAAGGTGTTTCGGGTAATCTTTAAAAAAGAATCCGATTGAAAAAAGAATTTGAAATTATCAACGCCTGCCCAGGGGCTTCCGAATATACCCTTATCAAAGCGGAAATTCTTGAACGCCAGTACAAGTCCAACCATCGGCAAATAGCTGAATATGAACATAAGTACAAGCGGAACCGAACACATAGAGTACAACTGCAGATTTCTGGTTGTCTTGAGCTTTTTCTTTTTCTTACTTGACATATGTACCTCATTTCCTTTTCTAGCATATTTTATGCATCCGACATCCAATGTGCCGTTTACATAAACTATATATTATATTGTACAAAAACAGTTATATAATTTTCTATTCACTATATTCATTTCTTATTGAACTATTTTTAGATATCGTTGTGCAATTTTAATTTATTTCGTTTTTCCAATCTGCTTCCCAGGGGTAAACCATTCTTATAACCTCTCCGTTACGCTTTGCAGATTCTTCTGCATATATACCGGGAAGTGTCATGGCAAGTCCCTCTTTGAGAGTTATGGGAGCTTCTTCTCCCTTTAACACCGCTTGGAAGAAATGGTCAAGGAGTGCATAGTCCATACCGCCGTGACCCGATGCCTTCTCGTTGCTGGCATAAGCAGGAGGCATAAATTCTCCGGAAATTTCCTTGAGATCTGTATCGAGCTCTTTCATAGAGTTATAGCGGATTACGGGTTTGCCGAATCTCTCTATTCTTTCCATATAGCCTTCGGTACCGAAAACTCTGTAATTGTGGTGTCCTATCATGGCACGGCATCTGCCGTTACGCATAAGGCGAACAACAATGCCCGAATCTGTCTTGAAGTTGGCACATACCATATCGTCTTTGCTGCCGCATACGGTTTTGTTTTCAATTTCACCGTGAGCTCCTGTGCCAAAACAGCTTACATAACGGAGTACTTCCTCTGTAATGGTAAGAAGGGGTCCGAGAGAATGGGTACAATATCTGATGGGGCTAAGGAGTCTTCTCCAGTCGCCGTTTTCGTTAAGATGGATACTCATATCACTCTTGGGCAAGTTCCAATGTATGTACTCCGCTTCCATACAGTAAGGCTTTCCGAGAAGACCTTTCACATAAAATTCCTTCAGGAGAATTGTAAATTTCTGCTCATTGGGATTTGCACCGGTGGATATAATGGCATCAGACTCAAGGTGTACTTTCCAGAGTTCTTCTGCTTCTTTGAGGTTAGCAACATTTGGTATGTCCGAAAGTACATTTATATTCTTTTTGAGAGCCTTACAGCAGAATTCTGCGTGGATATCCGCTCCTGTTTCCACTATTACTACATCAAGGTTTGCTTTTTCAAGCATTTCGTCATAATCTTCATAAAACTCTGTATCCGGGAACATCTCGGAAAGTGCTCTGTCGGAGAGCCACTGCTGTTCGTACCAGTTTGTAGGTTTGATATCACATGCCGCCGCAGGTATAACACAATCAAATCCGTTTGCCGCAAGTTTGAACATTTCTCTGCCTCTGTGACCGAGACCTACCACACCTACTCTAATTTTTTCCATATATATCAGCTCCTTATTTTCTGCTTATTTTTATTGTTGTTTTTAATTCACATTTGCCTTTAGCTTCCGTTACAAGGCAAAGTCGGTTTACTTTGTCAAGAATATCGTCTACCCCGAATTCTCCCGCTCCTTCGCATTTTCCTGTCCAATTGTCCGTGGTAACAGTCAAAACAATATCACCGTCTGTAATGGTATATTCGTTTTCACTCTTGCACTCAATTGCACCATGAGTGTTAAGAAGGAACATCACCTTGCCATCTTTTGCAAGTTCAAAACTGTCTGTAAGAGTAAGGATGTCTGCCGACTGCATTTGTGCACTTCTTGTACAGCTTTTGAACACATCCTTTTCCCAGGCATCACGAAGGTCGGTTTCGTATGTAAATACACCGTTTTCGTATTTAGACTCAATAACCTTACCGCCAAGTCCTTCGCCAAAACGAGGTTGAGCAAAGGGAGTGCCGTCCTCGGTAAGGGGACAAATGAGGTTGTGGTACTGGGCACCGCCGAGGCTAAGTCCCGAACCGTATGCACCTGTTCCCCTCTCTATGATTATGGGTTTGGAATTTACTTCCAGTACAAAAGAGCCTTTGTCCTGATGGGCATGAGCAAAGTATGTAACACCGCTGACCATATGAAGGTGTACCTTGCCGATTTTGTCATCACGGAAACGAACCGAAGTCTGACCAACATCGTTTATTGTAATAAATTCGGGATATTCACACTCACCCACATCGGTAAACTCGGGTGCAAGCACCAAAGAGCATCCCACGCTGAGCATCTTTCCTATTGCTTCGGGAGTAAAGAATTTTTGGTACATATGCTTCCAGATATTGTTCTTGCCTACAAGTGCAAAAAGCATAATTACTGAAAGATTGTATCTGCCATGATAGTGTGCATCGTTGTAAGGAATAAATTCAAAGTTTTCACTATCCGTAAGACAAGCAACAGCATAATTCTCGCTTCGTCTGATGCTTTCGGGTACGATTTCCTTCATTGTCTTTCCAAAGTGACGGGAGAGCATCAGCATACTCGGTATACTTCCCGAAAGTGTGTATGTCCAGTATGACGGTCCCTCGGGGCAACCGCCCTCCTCAGTTATATATGATTCCAGATTTTCAAACAAATCTCTCTGTGCCTCTTTGAGTCTTGCCTCATATCGGGGATACTTACTGCAAAGCGCAATAAGTGCAGCGATTCTTCCAGTGGAGAAATCCACACCCTGATTGCAATGGCGAATATACTCTACCATGTGGAAATCCGCCTCCAATCGGGGCAGTCCCTTTAAAGCAAGAGAGTTGTATATTATATTTTTTCCGTGCCAGGTAAGCAGGCTTCCCGCAAGGTCAAGAACTACCGAACAGGAATGAGCACAAGCGGCTATTACAAAGCTTCTTCTGGACCATGTGCTTCCGGGGAAGGTGCACATCATATTGTCCTCCCAGCTTCGGTTACAGCACACGGAAAGTGCTATACGGCAGGCGTGCTTCAAAAGCTCCGTGTCTTCGTCTATGATACCTACATATGCCATATCCTGCATTATGTGTGTAAACTCTATGCTTCCGTACTCGTAACAGCGTGCAACCTGAACATTTCCGCTGGTATAAAACTCGCCGATGTAGTCCTCGGGAACAATGCTCAAAGATTCCTTTGCACGTCTCCGCATTTCGTCCATTATGGGAGCAAACTGCGGTTCTTTCATTTTCTTACGAAGTCCGATGAGTTCATCTTTGTCAAAATACAGTCCTATTGTAGGCTCTATCTCAAACTCATCGGCAAAACAGCCCTCCCAGTTTGTATCAAAGCCCGATGGAGCATTTCGGAACTCCTCCTGTTTTCGGAGATTGGCAAGTCCCAACCAGAAGAGAGTTACGGAAGTCGGCTCATCGTTTAGCTTCATAAATTCGAGCTTCACACTTTCGAGCGTTCTGCCTTTTATGGCTCCGTCAAATTCATATTTCTGATTTCTGCCGTCGAACTCTGCCACTACACTTTCTGTTCCGTCTATTCTGCAACTCATTCGGCATCTGCCGTTGGACGCCATAGACACACATATTCTCAAAATATCGTATCCCGAAACATCTATATTGCATTCTCTTTCCATAGCAACTGCATAAACACCCTCGGGTTGCTTTTCTATACGGACGAAATTCCCCGTCCAGGAATTGCCCACGGTACATAAGCATCCATCGGTATATGTAATGCGATAGTTATTCAGTCTGGAATATTTTTCGTGATCGGGATAACTTTCACCGCTGTCCCAGAAAGGTTCTATTATAGCTTCGGCATAGTTTATAGGTATACAGTTCATAACTATCTTCCTTTTTAGTCAAGCTTTACTGGAATTTTTCCTGTGGGTTCAAATTCACCGTTTATTGCTTTTACTGCATATTCTCCGCAATCTCCGCCCGGAGCTCCGTAGAATATTCTCTGTGCACCGGCAAATTTTTTGATTTCGTAGGGATTTCCCTCGTGATAGATTGCCGAAATCTTGTCTATGTTTGCTTTTATAACATATTCCATTCTGTCTGTAATGTTATCACTTCCAAGATAGCTTGATGCTCTGCAGAATGTAAAGAATACAGCTTCGTCTGCCTGAGATATTGCAAGGCAAACTTCTTCGTTTTCCACCTGATTGGGGAACTCGTTTATCAAAAGAACTTCGCTGTCGGGGAATGCACCTAGAATCTGCTCTTTACGCTTAAGAGCACTTTCGTATGAATACCACTTTGGTATCATAAGCTCCATGGAATCCTGATTGCAACGGGGATATTCGTTTTCGTAAAGGATTATGAAGCATTTCTTTGTATCTTTGCTGAGCTTTGTCTCTAGTCCGTCTTTCTTAATGAGGCAAAGTGCCCTCTTGCTTATATCGGATATAAGATCCTTCTGATACTGACTTATTTCCGTCTGGCTGGGTTCTTTCAGAGTCTTGCTCTGTGCTGCTATTACACGGCGGGCAGCTTCATCGAGACGCTCGTCTGTCAATATGCCGGACTTGTAACCTTCCATCATGTAATCAAAGGATTCTTTGAGATTAAGTCTGTAGTTGGGAAGTACAAGGTCGATACCTGCCGCTACCGCCTTGGGTACACTCTCACCCAAACCGTACTTTGCGGCAATTGCCATCATAGCAAGAGAATCGGAGAAGATAACACCGTCAAAGCCCTGTTCTCTTATTATATTAACAACCTTTTTGGAGAATGTTCCGATGTTGTCGGGATCTATGTTTTCGTACGTTATATGGGTTGTCATAATACCGGAAAGATCGGCATTTTTCATAAGCTGAAGATATGGGTAGATTTCTTCTTCGAGAAGTTGTTCCTTGGTTCTCTTGGAAGTTTCGGAACATATATGTGTATCGTTGTGATCTGTTTTGTCACTGGGGAAGTGCTTTGCCGCACAAACCATACCCTCTTCCTGGAATGCACGAACCATACAGGTTGCAAATCTTGCTATAGTTTCCTTGTCATCGGAAAGGCAACGGATGTTTCGGCACTGAGAACCCTCTACGGTAAAGTCTACCACAGGACTCCACACTACATTGTAACCTGCATTTTTTGCTTCGATAGCCGTAACCTTGGCAAACTGATATGCCATTTCCTCGCTGTCGGTGGAAGAAATTGCTATCTGATTTGGTATCTTAAACTCACTTGCAGGGAACCCGTGTTCCATATCTGCACAAATGAGAATGGGATAATCTGCCACTTCCTTTATCTCTGCTATAAACTCGGCATAATCTTTTTCTACACGAACCTGAATACCGCCAAGTGCACGCTTTTTTATCATTTCCAAAACAAATTTTTTGTCCTCTTCGTCGCGGACACCTCTGGCAATTATGGTAAGACCGAGTTTTTGTTCCAGAGTAAGTTCTTCAAGCTTTAATTCTTTCATGTTTTTTCCTCCTCGAGAATTTTTGACACAAAAATACATATTATTTATATTTTATCACACACATTTTTAATTAAAAATGTACCATATTCACTTTTGTTTAAACATTATTCATTTTTTAGTTTACATTCCTTGGGATATGATATATCCTTTTTGCCCTTGGAAGTATCTATATCAACATAAATCTTTCCGTAAGGTGTAGGCACTGTCGCCTTTACCTTTGTGAGCGGACCGAGATTCGGCATAAACATAAATTCTCTGAATCCCGGTTTTGTGGGTTTGATTCCGCAAATATCCGTTATCATATATACCGCCGGAGATGCACCCCATCCGTGACAGATGCTTCTTGTGTACTCATCTGTTTTTTCGTTGTAGAAGTTTTCCCAGCAGGTATTGGAGCCTTTGTCCGCCATTTGCATATATGACCTCTTTACAACATCAAAGAAAGCCTCTGTATGCCCCATCCTGAGAAGTGCATCAAGTGTGTAGTAAAGGAAAAACGGCGAACCGATGGGCGTAATATCGTCGATACCGTGATACTCCCCTCTGTTTACCTTTACGGCATTTTCTCGCGGTGTGGTATGGTGGTATTTGTAATCGGGATTTTCCACTCTGCATATGATTTTTTTCACCGAAGCCATTCTTTCCTCGGGGACACAATCACACAGATAACAAATGGTGTTTGTCTGATCGCTGATTCTTTCGTATTTTTTGAAAACATCGTAAGAAACGGGAGTAAGGTTGTTTTTTGCAAAGAACTCCAGATACAGATTGTAACCGTATTCGTCCCTTACACTGTCGCAGTAGCCTTCGGCCTCACGGTTCCAGCAGTATTTATTTACGGCATCGGAGAGTTTATCTGACAAAGAGAGATATTTGTTTGCCAAATCGCTTTCACCAAAGTCCTCGGCAACCTCCGCAAAAACTCTGTACAGTTTGCAAAGCCACACACTGCTTGCCGTAACTTCACCGCACATAAGGAGGTCATTTTCTGCCCATTCAATAAGATTCCATGCACCGTCGCTTACAAAAAGTCCACGGGAGGACATCATATTTTCGCAGTTGTCAAGCATCTTTTTTACATAGCCGAAAAGTACCTTCATTCCGTCTCTGTCACCGCTGTACATATAGTAGTTATACACGGCAAGTGCCCACATAAATGAAAATTCGGGCAAGCCTCCCTCCACATATGTACCGTGAGCAGGGATAACAAGGTATTTGTCGTCCTGATAGCTCTCGTTGTCGGATTTATAACGGTTTTTGTAGTCTTCCTCCATACTTTTGCCTGTGATTTCGAGGCATCTGTAATCGTACTGATAATCGCCGAAGCTGTTGAGGTTGACAAGGGCAGAAACTATCGCATCACCCACCCAGTAAACCTGCTCATATCCCGGGCAATCCACATAGGTGTCACTCATACACGCTTCTACGGTATTTATGCACATCTTGTATATTGTGTTGATATATTCGTTGTCGCAACTGAAATCTCCGCTTTGTGAGATGGCGGCAGATACATCCTCAAGACCTATATGGGCGATTTTTACTTCTTCGCCGCCCCCTACATGTACACCAAGGTATCTGAACCCACGGGGCAGGAACGAAACGAATTCCTGCCAACCGTCACGGCAAATATATCGCATACGGTTTTTTCGCATATGAACAATTCCGTTTGTATTGGCAAGTTCGAAGCCTTCAAAATCAATCACGGTTCCTTTTTTTGCCCATATTTTGAACTGAATGTGACCTAAAACCTCCACGCCAAAATCCAGTATGAAATATGCATTGCCCTTCACTTTGGTATAGGACGGATTTGCATACAGCATGGCAGTGGGATTGGAAACATCCGACGAGTTTTCTTCATAATCAAAGGGGATTTTGAAATCCGGTCTTGAAAAACCGTTTTTCATTTTTCCGTATTCAAATCTTAAGTTATCGTATGTAATACTGTTTTCACACACTCTTGCCTCTTTCATATTAGCCGTAAAACGTTCGCCAAGCTCCGAAAAAGCGGTTTTTGAAGTTATTTCCTCTATAAATTCGGCACTGTCTGTACCTTCAAAAATATTTGTATCATAGTTCCAGCCGAAATATATTAACGAAGACGGCAAATTGTAAACATACCATTTGGAAAATTTGAGTTTTTCCTCTGTTATGATAAAAAACTCGGGATTTGCATCACTGCAGTATGTAATGACAATGAGGTTTTTCCCTTGGTTAAAGGATATTTTGTCCCCGACATTTTTTCCGTTAACAAATATTTGTGCACCTCTTATGATTTGCGCTTCAAAGGCTCTTTCCGCATTAACCTCACAAGCATAAATCTCGTAGGCACATTTGGTAACCGGATTTTTCTCTCTGTAATCGGAAACAAGTCTTATGCCATAGCCGTTTTTGGCACGGAAACCGCATACGGTCTCTATGGACTTTGGCATAACTATATTGTTTTTGGGAAAATACGGAAGACTTTTTTCGATTTTGTTATTGCAAGTATCCGTATATTGTGCATTTTGCCACTGTGAACAGTCGCAGGTTTCCGAAAGAACATCCCTATCCCGATTGGCATCAAAATGTTCTTCGCTTCTGCAAATGGGTTCCAGCGGCGGACAAAGTACAAGCGTATCGGGAAGAAGTGCCTCATAATGCTTGATTTTCCAACTCCGGTCTGTTACTGTGAGCACTTTGTCTTTTGTATATACCCGTGCAAAAACTCCGGCATCCTCAATCTTGTGAGAGAACACTGTAATCCGGTTTGTGCCGTCTTGTACAAACGGGGAAATATCCACTGAATCATAAGCTTTGCAATAGTCAAAAGATTTAACGGGACCTCGTGACACGAGAGTCCCATTTATGTACAGAATATACACTCCGAGGGACGTTATATCCACAAAAACATCCTCGGAGGAATCAATATGAAAATTATTTTTGAGTACATACCACTCATTTGTTTTGGCATTCTTGTCAAAAATCCATTTTACGTTTTCCATAAAATCACCTATGTACTATTTTACCAGAATATGTTCTTATCGAGTTTTGTCGCATCTTGGTTCTTGATACCGCGGTCTGCAAATCCACATCCTTCCAGATAGCGGAACATCTTTTCTATTTCGGCAAGCTCGCTTTCCTTATTCTTTTTGAGCCACATGGTGCGATACTTTTTGAGCCAGTCATCTGTATTTGTCCATCTTGCAACAGAGTACCCCATGGTCTTTGCAAAAAGCTCTGCACAAACGGCTACTCCCTCGGCTGCCAACAACATTTCCTGTCGGTAGTTGTCTTTTTCCCATTTTTCCTGCAAAGAAAGTTTCTGCACAAATGCCCTGCATCCCTCCGAGGTTTCGCGGAGAGTTTTTTCGTCGGGGAGTTCTACATCTATTTTTCCCGTGGAAATGATATTGGAATAATCACGGACAAAAGTTGCATACTCCGCACCTTCGGCAAGAGCACTCAACTCATACAGATATTGTGCACCTTTGCTCTGTTTATAAAGCAAAAGCGACACAGTCTTTTTGAATTCATCATCCGCAACATCTGTTTGAGCATTCCAGCATTTTTCTGCACCCATAACAGCACCATACATACCAAGCTCTATACTGCAGGGGTTTCCGTAATCTCCCCAACTTGTATTTAACATTCCGTCAAGTTCGTATTTTTTTGCAAATCCGGTAATCCGAGGGATATTTTTGTCGGATATACCAACATTCTCCACAAGTCGGAACCATGAAGATGTTCCCGGAGAAACCACAACGGGATTGGGAAGCTTTTTGATGTTTATAACTCTTTGCTCGGGAGCATCTGCAAGATAGCCGTGAGGCATAAGGACAACATCCTCGGGAATTCTTTTGGCACACTCTGTATTTCCTCTGCCGACAATCTCCTGAATACTGCTTCCCCACATCATTACTTTTTTACCCTTGGATTTTACATATTCTATGATTTTGAGCATAAAATCCACATAAAGTCCGTCGGTGTCCATATCCTTGTGCTTGCCTATAAGCAAATCAAAAGGCTCATCTCCGCAAATATGAACCGTATCCGAACGAAAGTTGGGCAGGTACTGGTCCAACATACTCTTTACCACTTCAAAGCTTTCGGGATTAAGGGGATCGAGGGTATGATGAAGCATCCTCTCATACCAGAAAACATATTCCGGCTTATAATTGTCTATCTCACGAAGATGTGCATACCTGTCCTGTTGCAACAGCTCATACATATGTCCGAATGTTGCAACAGAGGGAACAAAATCTATAAAATTGTCATAGCAGTACTCGTCAAGCTCACGGATTTCCTCCCCATCAAGATAGCAGGTTTCGTCAAAGACGCCCTCAAACTCCTTGAATTTAAAAGCGTGCTCTATGTATATCATAAACGAGTTTATTTTGAAATATGCCAAATCGTCTATGAGGCTTTTGATAGTTTCCGTTTTGGGTACCTTGCCCCTTGTTACATCGTGATAATAACCGCGATACTTAAAATCTGGTTTGTCTTTTATTGTCAGTTCGCATATATTATCATTTTCAAAAATCTGTCTCAAGGTCTGTATTCCGTAGAACACACCGTGAGCACCATCTGCATTTAATTGTATTTCTTTGTTTGTAACCTTAAGGGTATACCCTTCTCCCGTGCCTTGCTCCCCTGTAATCTTAAGCGGAATTCCCCGATTGTCCAGCGGAAGCTTTTCTACCGCTTTTTTGAGCCTGTCATCAACAAGTTCCGATACAAGGTGAACTTTTTTGCACACGAGTTTTATTGAGCTTTCCTCCAAAAAATGAGGACGGGGTATAAGAAACATACTTTTCTTCCTCCTACAAACCGATTACTCTGCGAAGTGTTACGGAATCATCCGTAAGATTTTCGACTGTGCCGTCTTTGACAAATTCTATCATAAGGCAATAATCCTTATCTTTGATATCATCATAGTACATACAAAGGGTACTTTCTATCTCGGAAAGATGTCCGTAACCCTTTTCGGGAGTGTAATTCTGAATGTGCATATTTCCCACACAGCAAGAAATCACTCTGTTTCTGGAAACGAGATTTTCCTCAGGTGTCAATCTGTAATCAGGTTGCCAGTAAAGTCCCACATTGGGACGGTCTATTCTTTTTATAAGCTCAACGGCATCATCCGCAGTTTCGGTAAGCGTTCCCTCGTGAAACTCAAAACCCAGAACAATTCCGTGTTTTTTTGCCATATCTGCCATAACACGAGTGTTTTCCGTAACTGTGGCGATATCAGTGTCGGTGCAGTTTTGCGGAGCTTTTGTCCCGGCCCATATACGAATAATCGGGGCACCCAATATTGCCGCAGCTTCCACCGTTTCTCTGACCCCTTCAAGAGTTTCCATTCTGCAATATGAGCCAAGAGAAAATACTTCTATATTGTTATCTCCGCACAACCGTGCAACTTTTTCGGTACGGTGGGTATCTCCCAAAACTATATGGGTGTCCGAAACTCCCCACTCTATTCCTTGAAGCCCTGCTTTTACTACATATTCCACGACTTTATCGGGGGACTCATTTCTGAGAGTGAGCGACGTCATACCGAGTTTCATTTCCATCCCTCCCTGTAAACTTCCTCTATAACACGCATTATTTCTTTGCCGTAATCGGGCATAACAATCTGCGATTCTTTGCCATCAAGGAATTTTACAAATTCGACAAGCTGTTCGTCAAAAAGATTTTCCGTTCCGCCGTATTCGGTGGTTACTCCCTCTGTGGTTACAACAAGATCTTTCGGACCCATAATTTTTGCAACACCGTTTGTAAAATAAAATACAGCATTGTATTCCGAAGGTACATGGCATCCGCAAAATGTAATGGAAGCACTCACGCCCTCCGAAAGTTCAAAGAGCACCTGCCCGTTTAATTCCACATCATTATCCGTAAGGGGATTTGTAAGCATTGCGTGAACTTTTTCCACTTTGAGACCTGTTGCATACATGATTTTATCAAGAGAATGTGCACAGTAATTCATAACAATGCCGCCACCCGACTGGGATTTATTCAAAAACCACGGAGCTCTGTTTCTGCTGTAATCGGCATTTCGGGTTTCGGTAATCATACAGAGCTTACCCAAGGTGCCGTCCTCTATGAATTTCTTTATCTGACGGTATGCGGAATAATATCTCTGTACATGACCTACAGCAAGCTTTGTTCCGTATTTTTGGGATGCTGATATCATTTCATCGCACTCCGCCACACTCATTGCCATAGGCTTTTCCACAAGAACATGTATACCTCTTTCAAGGAAAAACACGGTTGACTCGCAGTGCAGATAGTGGGGCAGATTTATTATAACCGCATCAAAGTCAACCTCATCGCACATCTTCTTGTAATCAGTAAACCACTTGGCATTGTGCGCCTTTGCCACCTTTTCTGCTCTTTCTTCCACCAGATCGGCAACGGCAACAAGAGTTAATTCGGGTATACGCAGGATGGAATCCGAATGATACACACCTATTCCGCCTGCACCGACTATTGCAACTTTATACATAAAACCCCTCCGTTATTTAAGCCATTTATCAAGATTTTCTCTTACAAAATCATCGTCATTCAATTCAGGGTACATATCATATACTCTGTCTATCTCTTCGGACTGTCCGGGAGACATGGTTTCCTCGGGATTTAGGCACCAGATACCTTCGAGAAGTCCCTGACGTCTTAACACCTCGTGGAGTCCCGCTATACATCCCTTGAAGGAATTTGCAGTATCAAAAAACGCCGCATTGGTATCTGTAACCGCGTTGGCAAGTTCAAGCACATCCGCAGGGATATTGTCCTTGTCGGAAAGTGCTCTTAATCTTTCAAAAAGCTCTACCGCTTTCTTTGTCCATACCGACCAATGTCCGAGAAGTCCGCCTACAAACTTCTTGGTATACACCTTGCCGTCTTTGATAAACTTGTATCCGCTTACAAGGTCTATTACTATATTGTCGTCATTTCCTGTATAGAGTGCTATTTCATCACATCTTGATGACAATGCGGCAGCACGAACCAAATCCAGTGTAAGATAACGGTTAAAGGGGGCACTCTTTATGGCAACAACTCCATCTATCTCACAGATTTTTGTCCAATAGTCATATGTAAAAGCTCTGCCGCCTACTGCCGGCTGAAGATAGAAACCTATAACGGGGATTATCTCAGCTACTGCCTTTGTACGCTCTATCATATATTCTTCATCGTAGCCGTTAAGTCCGCCGGGGCTGAGAAGTACTGCATCATAGCCGTATTTCACTGCAAGCTTTGCCTCGCTTACCGCCTGTTCGATAGGTCCGCAGGCACCGCAAACACGAACTATAACCTTTCCGTTTTCTTTTTCGTAATTTGCTATTTCATCGGAAACTGTTCCGATTACGGTTTCAAACAGATTGTGTTTGGGATCTCTTATCTCAAACTGCGTTGTATGTACGGCAACCGCTATACCGCCCGAACCCGAATCCAGATAATAACGGGTTAATGCTCTCTGTCTTTTTTCGTCAAATTTTCTGTTTGCATCAAGTGCTAGAGGATTTGCAGGGATAACAGTTCCCCCTGCTAATATTTTTAAAGCTTCTTCGTGTCTTGTCATATCAATAGCTACCTTTCCTTTCTTCAAAATGAGTAGGTTTGTCCAGAACTCTGCCTCCGTCGAGGATGTACTGTGCCTGCCATTTGATAAGGGTTTCGGCACAAACCGAGGGATATCCGAAGATTTCCATAGCTCTCATGGAATTGTTGAGGTATGCGTTGTTCTGTACTTCACCCTCAAAAACAGGTTCTTTGCCGAGAAGCTTGCCAAGACGCTGTGCAACGTACTTGATAGACAGCGTTTCGGGACCTGTTACATTCATTATACGAGCGGGAGCTTCTGCATGGAGAAGACCTCTTATTGCAATTTCGTTTGCACTGCCCTGCCAGATAAAGTTGAAGCAAGGAGTGGAAAGAGAAATCGGAGTTCCGTCTATAATCTTCTTTGCAACATCAAAAAGAACACCGTAGCGTAAATCCACCGCAAAATTAAGTCTGTATATAAATACTTTTGTTCCGTACTGTTCCGCCGCATACTGGAAAGCTCTCTCTCTTGCAAGACAGCTCATTGCATATTCACCCACAGGACCTGTCTTGTCCTCCTCGGTGCTGCCGCCGTCACTTAAGGGAATAATGGGATATATGTTTCCCGAAGAGAATACAACTATATTTGACTTTTTGAACTTACGTGCTACAAATGCAGGCAGAGATGAATTCATTGCCCATGTAAGCACTTCACCGCCATCGGTACCGAATTTTCTGCCTGCCATATAAATTACGTTTTCCACTTCAGGAAGCTCCCTAAATGCATCTTCATCCATAAGGTCAGCGCTTATGATTTCTACACCGCTGTCAGTAAGATATTTTGCCGCAATGGGATCGGAAAACCTCGACACTGCTATTATCTTTTTATCTATGCCTGCTTTTTTAACTGCATTTGCCGCCAGAACGCACAGCGTAGGTCCCATCTTGCCCCCTGCTCCCAGTATCATGATATCGCCGTTAATTTTTTTGATATCCTCTACCAAGGCATCCGATGGTGTTGTAAGCAATTCATTTAATTTTTCTTCACTCCACATAATAATCCTCCTTGTAACTAATTGGTTACTTGATTATAAAAAAATTTATAGGAATCTAAATAAAGATTTATGACATTCTCTATGGATTTTTGGGGACATTCGTATCTGTCTCGTTCCATAAGGCTGTTTTCCTGACGGCACAAGCAGTTGTACACTCCAAGTAAAACTCTCTTATAAAGCTCTTCCTTATTTCCGAAATGTGCATAAAGCATTCTCTTGTTTATTCCCGCAAGAGATGCGATTTTGTCCACTCTGGCACCGTGAAATCCGTTTTGACTAAATTCCTCTTCGGCAGCACGCAGAATTTTTTTGCTTTGTATCCTTTGAATTATTCATAGTCATTTATCAAAAAGAGAAAAGCTCTTTTCCTATTTCTTCAGTAAGCGGACTTCCGTACTCACAAATCTCATATGCTTCGGCAAAGCGAATTTTGCTTCCTCTATCTTTGCCGTATTTTTCTATAAGCTCTTTCCTGAAGCGTGCTGCAGGCTGGGCGAACCGAACCATATATCCTCTCGGAAATGCCATTACCTCTTCATCTGTTGTGTTTTCAGTAACTTCCATTCCTTTGAGCCATGCAAATCGTTCTTCATCGCCCTTAGGAACTTCTTCTCCATATGTATACGGGAGCCATTCATATACCTGACTGACATTAAGATTTGCTATCTTTAGTTTAACATCTATCTCGCTTGTAACATCAACTACTATATCTGCCCTAAACGGAGGATTTTTAAATTTATCCTCATTATAGAGTATAACGGGCATATATCTCATTGCCGGTGTATCCGGACACTCATGTGGTACTGTAAGCAAATATGATGCATCCTGAACAAGTTGTGCAACTGCCCTGTGGTCTGCCATGTAGTCATTTGGCCTGTGCGATATGACAACATCGGGATTGTACTCCCTTATATATCTTATAAGTCTCTTTCTTGTAGGTAAATCTGCAACAATATTGCAATCATCAATATCCCATACATCATATGTAATCCCAAGAAGCTTGGCAACAGCTGCAGATTCTTTGGCACGTGTCTTTGATGTTTCTTCGGGTGAAAGTATATGATGTCCCCCTGAACCATTGCACATGCTTAAGAAACGAACATCATGTCCTTTCTTTATAAGAAGGCTGGCAAGTCCGCCTCTGTCAAACTCATTATCGTCCTGATGGGCTCCTATCATCAAAATTTTCATATTGTTCTCCTCCTGCATACTTTTATACAAACCTATATTAGCATGGCTTTTTTCCCATTTCTATCCTCAATATTCATTTTCCTTTATACAATATTAATTATATGTCACATTCCCCATTAATTTTGATAAATCAGTACTATCCTTTTAAATCTTTTTTACAATAATTTTTGACGGTTTCTATAGACTCTTCTTTTTGCTACAGCAAATCTTTCTATTTACATTTCTTGGATATTCTCTTGAGATAAGAGCCATATTATTGTCAAAGTTTGGAGCTAATCCAATGACATCGCCTGTGTTGTTATTTCTCAATATACCAAAGTTGAATGTGTGTCTGTCCAGCTTTGCACAGATTGTATCCAGAAATACCATCTTAACACAAGCCTTTAAGCACATTAATGATATCAATATAATCTTCGTTTTCGCCCATAAAGGAATATGTATACAATTCAATAAATCATAGCAGCCGCAAAACCACATATTACAGGGCTTTGCGGCTATTCGTTTAATTCAATCGTTTCGGTGAAGCATTAAATACTATTACGGAAAAATTGAATTCAAAAAGAGTTATGGCAAATGGTATTAATTTGTAATTTCATATATTAATCAAAGAAATTGTAAGAAGATTATCTAAAAATTAATCAGCATTAATTAACAAACGCCTTAAAATTCTGTATTCGAACGAATTTTGAAGGCGTTTGTTTTTTGATAAATTATATCTCAAACTTTATTTGTTTTTTCTTCGTATTGCAGTTTTGTCATTTATATTCAATGCAGAATTAGAATTAACCTCAGCTTTTGATACTTTTCCGGTTATAAGAGCATTAAACTGTTTTTCGCTCAAAGTTTCGTTGGGAGAAAATTCTTCACTTCCCGCATAAGAAATTAATTTTGAATTTAGCCAATTAGTTGCCGGCTCATCATTATTGAAATTAAAACTGCAAACTAAAAGCTTAGCTGCAAAAACATTAAATTCAAATAATGCTGCCTGACAAATTGCAAATTTATGAGATGAAACGACTTCAATTATTGGTTTAAAAGGTACATCATCGCTTTCAAAGCAAACTGCACTTCCATCTGTCATAAGATTCACAAACTGCCAACCCCAAAATCCGTCATGCGGCATATCCTTGAAAATTGGATGGTCCTCTATAACCGTTGCAAGATTTCCAGATGTTCGTCCCGCACATGTTATACGAAATATTGTCGGTAAATTCAAAAACAGTTTACTGCCAAGCAAAAGCACATTTTTCCCGGATTCAAGCTCCTTCTTTAACTCATCCGGCTCCATTTCGCTTGAAACAATTAGGTTCTCAGATTTAATGCTTTCACCCTGCGGAAACAGATACAATTCCCATTCATTGCCAAAGTATTCCGTTATTTCTCGAATAACAATACCTATCTACAATCCGCAAAGACTTGGATTGTGCACTGGAATATTTTAATGCGATAAATATGAAAAGAGAAAATCCGGTAAGCTTAATAAACACTGTGGACGAGAGCCTTATGAACATTCCGTGTCTCAAAATGATTTATCAGCCAATTCTGGAAAATATCTGAAAGTTTAATTTTTTAAAATAAAAAGCTGGCTTAACAACCCAAATCGGTTTTGTCAAGTCAGCTTTTTGTTATTTTAGAAATACTTCAATAACAGATACAACCTGTGTCGGCTTGATTCCCGGAGTAAGGAACGTTACAAGCTCTCCCTTTTCGCGAATCTGAATTTCGGAATTGTCGTGGAGGAACTGTGCGTAATCAACCTTGCCTATCATATTTTCCATCTTGAGTGCGGAGAAGGGATAGTCGATAAGGTGAATGTAAAGTCTCTTTCCGTCTTCCGACTGAGTAAGCACTGTTCCGGGAGGTGCAATAAACTCCGGCTCTGCCTTGGTGCATCCGTATATGGAACGGGAATTTAAATCCATCCATTTTTCAAATACTGCCAAAGCTTCGTCTGCTCTGTTGTCAAAGTTACCCCTTGCTGTGGGACCAACGTTCATAAGCAGATTTCCTCCTCCAGATACACTGTTTAAGAGCATACGGATGAGCATATCAGGAGTTTTCCAGCTCATTTCATCACGGTAATAACCCCATGAACCGGAGAATGTCTGACAAGCTTCCCATGCCCAAAGCTCATCTGTACCAGGGAATCTCGGCCAGTTGTCAGTCTGCTTCTGTTCGGGAGTTGTAATGTCCTGATTGATTCCCGTTCTGTTGTTGATTATTATTCCGGGGTTAATGCTTCTTATCATCTTTATGAGGTTTTCTGCATCCCAGGTTTCTTTGGTAGTCCATCTCATCCATTCTTTGTAGTCGCGGATAGCAAACTGATTGTACTCATTTCTTATAGAATCCATGGTGGGATATGTAAAGTCAAACCAGATAATATCAATCTTTCCGTAGTTTGTAAGAAGCTCTCTCACCTGACTGAACACATAATCCTTGTATATGTTCATATCACGCTTTTTGTCCTCTTCCTCTGCCCAGCTTTCTGCTCTGCGGGGATGAAAAAGGTCTATCTGATAGTGAGGATGATGCCAGTCAAGAAGTGAATAGTATATACCAACCTTGAGTCCTGCCTTGCGGAAGGCTTCTACGTATTCCTTGATAAAATCCTTCTTTGCAGGGGTGTTTGTGGACTTGTAATCTGTGTATTCAGAATCAAAAAGGCAAAATCCTTCATGGTGCTTTGCGGTCATTATGGCATATTTCATGCCTGCTTTTTTTGCCTTTTGTGCCCATTCATCCGCATCAAACTTATCGGGATTAAAGTGTTCAAAATACTTATCGTAATGTTCTTCTGATATTTTTTCTTTTGTTTTTACCCATTCGTGTCTTCCTGCCATGGAATAAAGACCAAAATGGATAAACATTCCAAAACGGTCATGAATAAACCAATCCATATCCGCATCTGTCTTTTTTACTTTGTAGCTTGACATTATTATTCTCTCCTATTCGTACCATTTATCAGCTGAGCCGTTAACAAAGCAGCCAACTTCAAAGTCCAGAACATACTCAAGATGACGAAGCTTCCACTCTATAGCTTCCGCACCGCCTATATAATCCATACTGGGTTCCCATCCGAGACGGGAATCTTTTTTTACGGCTTCCAATGCACGAAGTGAATTTTGTTTTTCGCTTATGAGCATAGCTTTTACTTCTTCTATCATTGCGAGAACTTTGCTTCGGTTTGTTTCAATCTTGAGTTTACCGGTGAGCATATACCACTCCTTGGCGTGAATTCCTGTCTGCACACAGGTGCATATATATTCACCAAGATTTACGAGATATGCAAATTCTTCTGAGGGATTATCGATTTCCTTAAGAATTGCAAGACCTTCCTCCATTAGCTTCTGCATTTTGTACAGAGCCTTTAATTCACCGTTGATGCGAAGTGACGGAAGCATTCCCCTGCCGCAGGGCAGAATGGTGTTGGGAGCATAGTCTGCAGGATATGTGGTAAAAAGAATTTTATTACCGAAATGTGCAAAATCCGCAGTAGGCGGTTTTACAGCTTTTACAAGGCACAGAGGATACGATGGACCGCATCGGAATGCACCGTACTGATCTGCATCGGTTGGAGTGTAATTTGCTATTGCATCACTCCACTTTTTGAGTGCCTTAATAATCTTGTCTGTATTTTCCAACCCAAAATGCATTTTTATTACATTTATGAGGTTTACGTTAAGGTCACTGTTTTCTTTGATAAAATTCTGTTTTGCAAGCTCCCCTATAAATGACGGCCAGTAGCCGTAATGATGGGATTCCATAAGTCCGCAAAGACCGTACTTCCCGTTTGCTTCCCTGAGACCTTGGTGACGTTTCATCCACTGGAGAGGCATAGGCTCATAGGGAATTGTACCCATATCCCATGTAAGTCCTCCGGTATTTGTCATTGCATAGAGCTTAATTCCTCGCTTTTTTGCAACCTCCGCTTCGGATGTAAAGTAAAAACCGGGACCGGGAAATGCCAGTGAATAGTCTGCAACGGTTTGTTTTATTGATCCCACTTTGTAGGACTCAAACATCTCATATGTAACCATAAGGGTTATATCTGTGGGAAGTGCTTCTATTAGCTCAAGTCTTTCCTTTGCATCCGCATAACCCCAGTTGTAAGTCCAGAAAACAATATCTGCATCTTTCTTGTGAGCACGTATTGTGTTCTTGATAAGGTCAAGCCACAGGGGATAGTCACTGCAGGGAAAATAGCCCGGACGGGGTTTGAGATACGGTATTCCGTCTTTTCGGGACATCTTATTTTCCGGTGCAACTCTTGGGTCATGACTTGGGAAGCCAACAGACTCACCTACAAGTATTACGCCTTTGAAACCGGGGCAGCACTCAAAAAGTCTGCCATAGAGATTTTCGTAAAATTCCTTTGCACCTGCATCATCGGGATGAAACTGACTTTTCATATAGCTGTATGCATAAACATCAAGTCCATATCGTGCTGCACGGTCTATGAGGTCATTAAAATCCAAAAATCCCGAGGGTGTCATATTTACATCTTTGACAAAAATGAGTATTGCATCCATACCTGCGTGAGCAATGGAGGACAAATGCTCATTTGGATAGTCATCAAGAGCATAGCCTGAGTGCACCATTCTGGGGGAAAACATAAATGTGTGGGATATTATACCTTTTTCCACAAAGGGAGCTTTTCGCAGATTCATCTTGTCTTCCAGAGCATATAACGCCTGTGCAAGTGCTCTCTCGGTTTTACCCCTTATGTCAATATTTTCAGAAACATCTATGATATAATCC
>JAZQBI010000130.1:0-3834 GCA_045545635.1 Clostridia bacterium
AAGGAGACCATTATGAAATTTTTAAAACACATTCCCGGAATTATATTATCAGCAGTAATTGCGTTTCTTGCCTGCTGGATAGAAAACATTCTGCCAATTCACTTGATTGGTTCTGCTGTAATTGCAATGTTTATCGGTATGCTCCTCAATCATTTTTTGCACAACACCACCCTGTTTTCAGATGGTTTAAAATTTACTTCAAAAAAAATATTGAAATTTGCCATTATATTACTGGGGCTTTCCCTAAACATCACTACCATACTGCATGTGGGAAAAATGTCTTTAACTGTCATGATTTTTACATTACTGACCTGTTTTGGTGGAGGGTATTTTATCGGTAAGGCACTGGGCTTAAAATGGAAATTGTCCAATTTAATTTCAGCAGGTACAGGCATCTGCGGCGGTTCTGCCATAGCTGCAATCGCACCTACGATTGATGCCGATGATAATGATGTTGCTTATGCTATGTCTGCCACATTCCTCTTCGATGTGGCTATGATTGTCCTTTTCCCTATTATGGGCAGAGCACTTGGCATGACAGATGAAGCCTTTGGCATTTGGGCAGGAACAGCAGTGAATGATACCTCTTCCGTTGTAGCAACCGGATATGCTTTTTCAGAGGGTGCAGGGGATTTTGCAACAATGGTAAAGCTCACAAGAACACTCGCCATTATACCAACCGTCATTACCTTTGCATTTATCCAACTCAACCTAAAACGTAAAGAAGCTCAGGCAACATGCCAAAATGATAGCTCCATCAAAGCAAACTTTAGCATCAAAAAAATATTCCCTTGGTTTATTATTGGTTTTGTTATCATGTCCTGCATTGCAAGTATTTTCCCTATTCCTGCAACAGTGATATCAGGAACAAAAGCTCTAAGTAAATTCCTGATGGTCTGTGCACTTGCAGCAATTGGTTTAAACACTTCCTTCTCAAATATGAAAAAAGCTGGAATACGACCAATGATACACGGATTCATTATTTCTGCATTGGTTGTCATTGTAGCACTAGGTGTTGAAATAGCTATGGGAATCGTATAATTTTGATTATCAGGGAGAACCAAGATGTTACCGGAACCTTTATTTTTAAATATTCATATGTATGGCATTATGATTGCCATTGGCATTTTGTTTGCGTACTTAATTCTATTCTTTCTTACAAAGAAAAAACAGATTGATACGCAATTTACCGATTTTATATTTTACAGCAGTCTTATATCCATTGCTGCAGGTATTTTTTCTGCTGCTGTCTTTCAAGCGACCTACAACTTTATAGAAAATCCTGATATGGGATTCCATTTAAATGGCAGACTGACATTCATTGGAGGGCTCATCGGAGGAACACTCTGCTTTTTGGCGATATATTTATTCTTCCGAAAGAAATATGCCACCCGCCTGTATCGGGTGACTTCAATCTTGCCATGTTGCATACTGATTGCTCACGCTTTTGGTCGCATCGGATGTTTTTTTGCAGGTTTCTGTTACGGAAAAGAAACTGACAGCTTTATTGGAGTACAATTTCCACAACTCTCTCTTCCGGTTTATCCGACACAACTATATGAAACCGTTTTTTTATTCATCCTCTTTTTCATTTGCTTTTATCTGCTGCTGAAAAAAGATTTTAAGCATAACCTGAGTCTTTACCTAATCTCATACGGCATATTCAGATATTTTCTCGAATATTTACGTGGGGATAACCGTGGTGAACTTATTGGTTTGATAACACCATCCCAATTTTGGTCACTACTCATGATTCTGCTTGGAATTATTCTTATCTTTGTAATAAAGAATTTATATCAAAGGAACGGGAAATAAAATGAAGAAATATATTGACTTATTTATTACAATGTTAAAAATTGGTTTATTTACCTTTGGCGGTGGTTATGCCATGATTGCTCTACTCGAAAACGAATTTGTTTCCCGCAGAAAATGGATCGAAAAAAATGAATTTCTCGACATGGTGGCTATCGCCGAATCAACACCGGGACCAATTGCAATCAATGCAGCTACTTATATTGGCTACAGAGTACTTCGTTTTAGAGGTTCTCTTATTGCAACTGTCGGCGTATGTATTCCGTCCTTTGCAATCATATATGTGATATCACTCTTTTTTGATAAATTCTTATCATTAACACTTGTGGCAAATGCGTTTAAAGGAATACAGATATGTGTTATTTACCTTATTTTTTCTGCCGGAGTAAAAATGCTGAAAGGAATTTCCAAAACTCCATTTAATGTGATTACCATTATTGCTGTTATGTCAGCAATGATAATAACCTCCATTCTGGCTGTAAATTTTTCCACCATATATTACATTCTTATCTGTGGTATATGTGGCGTTGTTTTATATTTATTTCAATCATTATCTGTGAATAAGGAGCGTTCCAAATGATTTATCTTGAACTATTTTTGACTTTTTTACAAATCGGAGCTGTATCCTTTGGTGGCGGATATGCCATGATTTCTCTGATTAGAGAGCATGTCTTATCTCACAACTGGCTTTCAGAATCTGATTTTTTAAATATGGTTGCCGTATCAGAATCCACTCCCGGTCCGATTGCTGTGAATATGGCAACCTTCATCGGAGCATCACAAGGCGGGCTTCTTGGCTCTTTCATTGCCACCTTGGGAGTTGTGCTTCCATCCTTTATCATCATTTTACTGATTGCAACTCTTATTCGCAATCTGCTTAAATATAAAGGTGTTCAGGCTTTTTTGAGTGGCATCAGACCATGCGTTATTGGCTTAATTTTATCTACATCCATAATATTGTTTTTCAGTACAGTTTTTAGTATGCAGCAGTTTGAATCACCAATTTCCTTGGACATAAGAGGGCTTATAATACTTTTTATTATATTTATCTTACAATTTATAGTGAAAGCAAAAAAACATACTGAAACCTCTCCTATTGTATTGATTTTAAGTTCTGCCTGTTTGGGCATGGTACTATATTCTATATAGTGCAAGAGGATATCATAAAGACAGATTTCTTTATGATATCCTCTGCAAAATTCAAAGTTTCCGTTCCCTCTTAGTATATAATTTTTTCATTAGCAATACAATAACTAAAAGAAAGCAAACAATTTCTATTTAAATAGCGTTTGCGGAAGGATTCGAACCTTCGGTGCAATTTCTCGCACATCACCTTAGCAGGGTGACACAATAAACCTCTCTGACACGCAAACAAGTAATGAGCAGGGTTGGACTTGAACCAACAGAACCCAAAGGCACCAGATTTACAGTCTGGCCCGCTACCAATTACGGTTTACCTACCCATAGGGTGCCCGACGAGACTCGAACTCGCAACCGGTGGAACCACAATCCACTGCTCTACCACTTGAGCTACAGTCACCATAGTGACCCCGGCGGGACTTGAACCCGGCACTTTCGCCTTGAAAGGGCGATGTCCTAGCCTTTAGAGTACGGAGCCTTATGCTCCACATGGGATTCGAACCCACAACCTACCGGTTAAAAGCCGGTTACTCTACCATTGAGTTAATGGAGCCTGTTATGCGAGCCATCGCTGACTCGCATTATTCATTTTTCATGCATACATAGAAATCTGCGCACCTGTCATAACCAAAATATCATCGATTCTGACACCCAACACCGATGCCAACACAACCAAGTTGTCAATGGTCGGCAATGCAGTTCCGTGCTGCCACTTGTAAATTGCCTGCGGTGTCGCAAAACCAAACACATCCTGCAAATCCTTTACAGATACACCTGCCAGCGTTCTTAATCTATTGATGTTCTGGCCGGTTCTTACCATGTCTATGGTTGGAACCGGCTCAGATGCCTTAAAATTATGAATAGGTCTTAATATGCCTTGCT
>JAZQBI010000131.1:0-4457 GCA_045545635.1 Clostridia bacterium
CCAGAGTGCTACCGTCAATTCAGTTCTGACCAGCTACGAGGAAATACAAACAGAGCAGAGTGAACCGGTTAATGTTGATTCCGAGTTCATCCCTCCGGATTCGGTTAGCTCGTATGTCCAAAAAATGCGAGAGTCGGGAAACACCAATATTACTTACGAGTATATTCTTGATAATCTCCATGAGCGAAATCTTCAGGATTTCGTCGGGGATCAGACTGTAACATACGATGAATTGATTTACAGCTGGAGAGAGCATCAGGAAAACAAAGAGCATGCAATTATTGATTCTGCATACTGCGCTTATGTAATAGATACCTTTACAAATTGCTCGGGGAATTGCAACGGCGCATGTACATCCTCCGATAAAACCTGTACAGAGCTTTGCAACGCGGAATATGCCCTTATAAAAGAGGACGTGGAAAAAGAAATCAACACACTCCTTGATGAGCTGACAACGCTTTACCACACCACCATGAAAACGAATGACGAATACAATAAATACCTCGGTGCAAGTTATATTTCAGTATTGTCATCGGCATCGGTAAGAGAAAGCGTTAATGTACCGCTGTATACATTAATTGCCTTTTTCTTCCTTGTAGTTCTTTGCTCGGGCGGCGCAATTATTCTGGGAAGAACAGGTGATATAATCAATTACATTTTCTATACAGACCACCTGACAGGATTGAATAACAGAGCATATCTGGATAAATACTTAAAATCCAAAGATAAGAAGCTTTTGGATGAGGGTGTTGTGTACTGTATGGTTGATATAGCCAATCTTGTACAAATTAACGGAGAGCATTCAAGAAGTGCAGGGGATGAAATCATTACAATGTTCACCACGTACCTGAAAGAAGCCTTCGGGAAATCCAAGACAGAGTACATTTATAACGGAAACGGTAGTTTCGTTATGTTGACGGAAGATTCAGATTTCATTACAGTTGAAGACATAATGCGATTGTTCAGACTGCGACTGGATGAAAGAGAAGAGCACAGAGAAGTGGTGATTGCCTATAAGATTGGTATTGCCGAAACCTTCAAAGAAAACAAAACGGCAAGAAAACTGCTTTCGGAAGCAATTGAAAACAAAAAGCCATATACTTCGGATTTGAAAGATAAAAGCACGCTTTAAACATAGGTTTTAAAAGAGAGGGGGGCGAGGCGTGGAAAATAAAATCCTTGCAAAAGCGAAAGAGTTTTATTTTATCGTTGTAGCTGTAATGATGTACTATTTCCTCACCGAATATATTGATATTGGGCTGCACATCACATACCGCCACGCCTTTGCTCTTGTTCTCTTCTTTTCTGCCACACTTTTGTTTTTATATAAACCCAATATCGCAAGGGGGCTTACCGCTTTTAAAGAAGCGTGTGTTTATAGTGTTCCCCTTTTAGTCACTACCGTGGTTTCACTTTTTATATGGTTCGTGGGTACTGTAGATATCGGGGTTATTTCAAGAGGCCTTTCCGGCTCGTTTATATATGCTAATATGCTGTCGTTTGCTCTCGCAGCCGGTGCTATGCTTTATATTTTTGGCGGACGCGGTATATGGTATAACCTTGTTGCAATTTTAATTGCAAACATTCTTATGATTATTACGGTTATTGCACAGAATGGACTTGGGAACTATCTCTCAGAATTTATAACCCTTGTAACCACTTTTGCGGGCGTAACGGGAGATATTATTGTGCAGGCGGAAATTCATGAGCTTGCGTTTTGTCTAGGGGCATATTTAATTTATATGCTTTTTAAACCGAAGAAAAACATACTGTATTTTATATTACTTTTGTTGAGCCTTTTTTGCTTTTTATCGGCGTTTAAGAGAATTGCAATTATTGCCATTGCGATAGCGCTCGTATTCGGGTTTTTGTTAAAATTTATTGCACGATATAATCAAAAAACAGCGGCGAGACTTGTTACATTATTTACATTTATAGTAATCTTTCTTTTGATATGCTATATTGCCCTTATAAAAGGAGATGCCTTTGCGCTTTTGGAAAAGGCGGGCATAAACACAAGCGGACGCGTTGAAATTTATAATGCGGTTGATGAATTCTATGAATTCAGTCCCGGATTTTTAGGCAACGGCATCGGTTTCCTTACGTATCAGTTAAATACCTTTATGCGTGTAGGTGTGGCATCGGTCCATAACGATTTTCTTCAACACTTTATTGATTTAGGGTTTTGGGGGTATACTATTTGGCTTGTATCCATGACGCTTTTAAGAGTATGGTATTTTGGCAGAAAAGGAAGGGTGGAAAATGCCATTCTTACCTTTATGCTCACGCTTTACCTCATAATTGTTTCTACAACGGATAACACGATGAATTACCCACTCTTAACGGGTGTTCTTGCCATTTTGATGATGGGAGATGGGTTTGCAGAAAATGTAAAAAGAACTGAATTTAAAATGTTTGGCTATGTTTCGAAGGCTAACATGGAAGAGGAAAGTGAAACGCTTTTATGAGAATTTTGATGGTAAATAAATTCCTGTATCCGCGCGGAGGGAGCGAAAGCTACATGCTTGCGCTGGGGGAATATTTTAAAAAGCAGGGGCATGCGGTTGAATACTTTGGGATGTATGACGAAAAAAATACTGTAGGAAACACCGCGGGAAAGTATACACAAAATATGGACTTTCATGGAAAGGGTATGGGGAGATTTTTATATCCGTTTAAGATAATATATTCGTTTGAAGCCAAGAAGAAAATTATGCAGGTGATAGATGCTTTTAAGCCCGACATCGTGCATATGAACAATATAAATTTTCAACTTACACCCTCCATCCTTTACGGCATAAAGAAAAAAGGGATCCCCCTTGTGCAGACAGTGCATGACTACCAGATGATTTGTCCCAATCATCTTTTGTATAATTTTAAGCAAAATGCACCTTGCGAAAAGTGCGTTGGTGGTTCTTATCGTAACTGCATCCAAAATAAATGTATTCATGAAAGTCGTGTTAAGAGTATTTTGGGGGCTTTGGAGGCGAAAGTATATTCATGGTTGCGGACCTACAAAAAGGTGGATTTGTTTGTTTGCCCGAGTTATTTCCTTGAAAACAAGCTTTTGTCGGCAAAAGATTATTATGCGGGGAAAACCCTTACAATACATAATTTTATAAACAAAAAACAATTTTCGAATATCGACCGCAGGGAAGATGCGTATATTGTATTTGTGGGAAGGCTTTCAAAGGAAAAGGGTGTTGCGCACCTTGCTAAAACTGCAAGGCTTCTTCCGGAATATACTTTTATGGTAGCGGGAAATGGCCCCGATGAAGGCATACTCCACAATATTCCCAATGTAAAGCTTGCAGGCTTCCTTACCGGGGACAAGCTTACCAGGCTTATGGGAAACGCAAAAGCTCTTCTTCTGCCGTCTGTATGTTACGAAAACTGTCCTCTTTCCATACTGGAAGCACATGCTCTGGGCGTACCCGTCGTTACCATGAATAGCGGGGGCATGGCCGAACTTGTAAAAGATGGTGTTACCGGCACCCTTGTAAATGAACTCACGCCCGAAGGCATCGCATTAAAATTAAAAGAAACTATTGAAAATGAGGATTACTACAAAGCACTTAAAGTGAATTGTGAAAATGAAAAAGAAAATATTTTAAGTGTTGAAACATACTGTGAGATTTTGTTGAAAGAATATGAGAAATTAATGGTGAGGTGACACTGTGGCACAACCGAAAGTCAGCATTATTGTTCCTGTATATAATGCGGAGAACTATCTTGAAAGGTGCATAAATTCTCTAAAGAATCAATCTCTTGAAGATATTGAAATAATCCTTGTGGACGATGCGTCCTCCGATTTATCTCCAAAAATGTGCGATAAAGCGGCGAAGGAAGATCTCCGCATAAAAGTTATCCATAAGGAAAATGAGGGTGCGGGCATGGCAAGAAATGCCGCGCTCCGTGTTGCAACGGGTAAATATATCGGGTTTGTGGACGCTGACGATTTTGTAAAGCCCGATATGTTTAAAACACTATATGAAAAAGCAGAAAAAAATAATGCAGACCTTGTGATGTCCGGCGTTTTGTTTGTAGATGGCAATATGTTTAGTGAAGAGGGTGCGTGTATCCCAAAAACATATTTCGATAAAGATACGCATTTTGAAACAAAAGAAGAATTGAAAAAACTGCGGATGGGCATTGTTGGTGCTTTACCGGAAGATGCGGATGACAGCAAATACGGGATGAGCATCTGGAAAAATCTCTTCCGGCACGATATCATAAAGAAAAATAGTATTGTTTTTGAATCCGAGAGGGAAATGCTTTCCGAAGATGCACTGTTTATGATAGATTATATATCTTGCATAGAAAAGGCAACGGGAATTAACGAAGCGTTTTATAATTACTGCAGGAACGGGGACTCCATTTCCAAATCCTATAAAAAAGACAGATTTGAAAAAAGTCTTGTCTTTATACGTGAGGTTGAGAAAAGATTTAAAAAAGAC
>JAZQBI010000132.1:0-8204 GCA_045545635.1 Clostridia bacterium
AGATTTTCGATATGTCATAAATGACTCGATATGTGCTTTGCACTCGATATGTTGCCTTTCGGCAACGAGATTTATATCATATCGAGTTTTGAGCAAAGCGAAAAACATATCGATTTTGCGGAAGCAAAAATATCGAGCAAACGGAGTTTGCATATCGACAAGACAAGGTGCATCTTTTCTATCACCTAATTATAAAATTAGTTTACAAAGACAAAATCCGCCCCAAAAGCGGATTTCATCATCATAATGTTGTAGCAGTATCTACAGAGATTAAACAAAAACAGTTGCATAAAAAAAGTGCACCAACAAAAGCCGATGCACCGAAAAATGCACGTCTCTGTTTGTTGTCACACAAATTCTCTCACACATATAATAAGTATGCGAAAATAGAGCATGCATTTTTACCAATAGATAAAAATACATACCTATTATATGTAGGCTATTGAGAATTTATGTGACAAGCACATTATAGCATGTATTTGTACATCAGTCAAGGAAGAAAGGATAATCCTATGCGACTTGATAAACTTCTTTCCAACAGCGGCAAAGGAAGCCGCAAAGATATTAAACAGATACTCAAAAGCGGCACTGTTACCGTCAACGGAAAGGTGGTTACCGACGGAGCCACACAGGTTGACGAAAATAGGGATGCTATTATAATAGGTAAAGACTCGGTAATTTACCAAAAGTACATATACCTTATGCTAAACAAGCCTCAGGGATATGTAAGTGCCGTATATGATAAGAAGCTCCCCGTAGTGACAGAGCTTGTACCTGAAAAATTCCGTCATTTTGAAGTGTTTCCCGTGGGAAGGCTTGATATTGACACCGAGGGACTTCTGGTGCTTACCAACGACGGTGACCTCTGCCACAGGGTACTCTCGCCAAAATACCATGTAAACAAGACATATTTTGTGCGATGTTTCTCCCCTCTTTCCGAAGATGATGTTACCGCCTTTAAGGACGGAGTTACTCTGGATGACGGCTACAGGACTATGAGTGCAAATCTTTGCATAGACAGTGCTAATCCCCATGAATGTACCCTCACCATACAGGAGGGCAAATTCCATCAGGTAAAGAGAATGATGGAAGCCGTGGGAAACAAGGTGGTCTATTTAAAAAGGCTTTCTATGGGCAGTCTCTATCTTGACGAAAATCTTGACCTTGGAGAAATCCGAGAGCTTACACCCCATGAGGTGACAATGCTTGAAACAAAAAGCATATAGACAACAAAAACCAAACAAAACATTAAAAAAACACATTTGTTTTGTGCAATAATTACAAAAAAAGTGTTTTTTTATCATAAGTCAAAAAATGCGGTGTACTTTTTATCATACTTTTTGCCAAAAAACCCCCTTCAAATTGTGCAAAAATAATAATTTGGCTCTCAAAAAGACCTCAAACCTTAAATTTTAGTGAACATTTTATGCAATCTGTATAATTTAATCGATTTATTTTGGCAAATTAACTATTGGCACTTTGTTTTTTTTATGTTAAAATATGAGTAATAATTTATGAGTGATACATTTTTTAGGAGGTATTTTGCATGGCTAGCTTAAGCTTACAGCATATTTACAAAAGATACGAAGGCGGCGTAACAGCTGTTTCCGACTTCTGTGTCGATATTGAAGACAAGGAATTTATCGTTCTTGTTGGACCTTCCGGTTGCGGTAAGTCTACAACACTCAGAATGGTTGCCGGTCTTGAAGAAATATCTGACGGCGAACTCTACATAGGCGACAAGCTCATGAACGATGTTCCCCCGAAGGACAGAGATATAGCAATGGTTTTCCAGAACTATGCTCTTTATCCCCATATGACCGTATTTGACAACATGGCATTCGGTCTTAAATTAAGAAAAGTTAAAAAAGAAGAAATCTCCAAGAGAGTTAACGAGGCTGCTAAGATTCTCGACATCTCCCACCTTCTCGACAGAAAGCCGAAGGCACTCTCCGGCGGTCAGAGACAGCGTGTTGCTCTTGGTCGTGCTATCGTCAGAGAGCCTAAGGTATTCCTTATGGACGAACCTCTCTCCAACCTCGATGCTAAACTCCGTGTACAGATGAGAACAGAGATCTCCAAGCTTCACCAGAGACTCCAGACAACATTCATCTACGTTACACATGACCAGACAGAAGCTATGACAATGGGTACAAGAATCGTTGTTATGAAAGACGGTTTCATCCAGCAGATAGACTCTCCTATCGGTCTTTACAATTCTCCTGCTAATATGTTCGTTGCAGGCTTCATTGGCAGCCCCCAGATGAACTTTACAGATTGCGTAGTTGGTGCAGACGGAAGCACTCTTACCTTCGACGGCAACACAATTAAGGTTCCCGAAGGCGTAGCTGCTAAGATTAAGGCTGCAGGCTGCGAAGGCAAGGAAGTTGTTCTTGGTATCAGACCTGAAGACCTCCACGATGAAGAAGCATTCTTAAGCTCTTCTCCCGAAAGCGTTGTAGAAGCTTATGTAGAAGTTACAGAAATGATGGGTGCTGAAACATTCCTCTACATGAAGATAGGTGAAACATCCTACACTGCTAGAGTTAACCCCAGAACAACTGCTGTTCCCCAGTCCAGCATCAAGATTGCTCTTGATCCTAACAAGATTCACCTCTTTGACAAAGAGACAGAAGCAGTAATTCTTAACTAATAATTAAATCAAAAAAGGGCAGCTTTCTGTAAGCTGCCCCTTATTTTTTACGAAAGGCTTACTATATGAGAAAAAAGAAATCACACAAATTCCTGAAATTTGTAATTTTCCTGATTATTCTGATTTTTGCAGTTCCTGCAGGACTTGACCTTTTTGAAGTTCCTGTGTCAAAAACGCCGAGAGAAACTGTTGTTACAATATCCGACGGAACATCATCATTCGGCATCGGCACAATACTTAAAAATAAAGAACTTATACGAAGCAAGTTTGCCTTTTTTGCAAAAGTTAAAATGAGCAAATTCAATGGAAAGCTTGGAAGCGGAACATTCACATTAAGTCCGGACATGTCTGTAAACGATATGTGCAAAGTCCTTTCGGAGCCAAAACCTGCTATGGAAACAGTAACCGTTACATTTCCTGAGGGCTACTCCGTTGAGCAGATGGCTCAGCTTGTTGAAGAAAAAGGCCTTGTATCATCAGATAGCTTTCTTGAAGCCGCAGACAAGCTCTACACCTTTGATTTCCTTAAAAACATTCCCGACAGGGACTATAACTACAAATTGCAGGGTTTTTTGTTTCCCGATACCTATGAGTTTTACAAGGAAACTACTGCAGAGGAAATTATAGAAAAAATGCTTGCACGTTTTGGTGAGGTTTACGATTCTCTTAATGGTGACTACTACAACGCTTTTGAAATCATAACCAAAGCATCTATGATAGAAAAGGAAGCAAAGGTAGAGTCCGACAGACCAATGATTTCCGGTGTTATAGAAAACCGCACCAATATCGGTATGGCATATCAGATTGATGCGACTGTCCTCTATGCCGCTACTAACGGTCTGTATGACCGTGAAGCAAGCTCCTTTATTGCACAAAACATCCGAGAGCTTGACTCTCCCTACAATACCTACAAATATGCAGGACTTCCTGCAGGTCCTATATGCAGTCCCGGTGTGACATCTATTGAGGCGGCACTAAACCCCGCAACTCACGACTATCTGTACTATCACACCGATACAACCAAAAACGACGGAAGCCACATTTTTTCAAAAACTATGGAAGAACATCTGGCGACACTTCAATAATTATCAAAAGCCTACTAATTTGATATGACATCAAATTAGCAGGCTTTTCGCACTATTTCCAAAATACATTTTGTAGGGCAGGGGCTTGCTCCTGCCGAAAATTCTACATTAAAAATACGGGGGATAAAAAGTAAAAGAGAAAACCCAAAAATCACTTTTCCCATAGCTGGTAGCTTTTAATCCTGCATATTTCACAGCGGACGGTTGGGGGTGCAGGAGGAACAACCGCAGGTTCCCCCCTGCGTATCAGTGCGTAGGTGTGGGGGTACGCAATACCCCTCTTCTTATCATTTCTCCTCTCCACTCTCAGCTGAAACATACCTCTCTTCAGCATTTAACTGTATTTCCTTTAACTTTTCTATTACATCTGTTATCTCATTAAATAGCTCATAGTACATTTTCTTGTAATCTTCCATTTTTGAATTTCTCCTTTTAAATTTTAGTATAAATTAAAAATGCGCCGGCGCGAAGCCGACGCACGAAAAATGCACAGCTTCGTATTGTGGCCAAACAAAGAATCACGCAATTAAACAACATGAATCAAGAAGCATGCATTTTTACCATGGATAGTAAAAACACGTTGCTTAATTGCTAAAATAATATTCTTCTTTGTTTGGCAAGTTTATCTTAACATATGCATACCAAAAAGTCAATCGGGAAAAAAGTCGCTTAATGTCGAATGTCAAATTTTTTTATAATTTAATCTGTTTCCAAAACACATTTCCATAATCAGTAACTTTTTAAATCCGCATTGAAATATGCAGGATTTAAAAAACAAAAAGAAAAAATCCAATTCTTCCGAAAACAGCAAATGCAATATATAAGTTCCCTTATGCATTTGCCGTTTAGCGAGGACAAGCGACGAAAATCGTCGCATCCGCAGCGTTCGGATGAGAATTGGATTTTTGATTTTGATTTTCCTGCATATTTCAATGCGGAAAAGCGGGGTTTCAGGGGTATGCAATACCCCTGAGAAAGAGTATTAGAACGGTTGGGGGTGCAGGGGGAACAACTGCAGGTTCCCCCTGCGTATCAGTGCGGGGTTTCAGGAGTATGTAATATCCCCTTTCCTTATTGTTCTTCCTCTTCACTCTCTGCAGAAATGTACCTTTCTTCTGCATTTAGCTGTATTTGCTTTAATCTTTCTATAACATCTGTTATTTCATTAAATAATTCATAATACATCTTTTGGTAATCAATCATTTTTTGTTTCTCCTTTTTGTTTTTTGGTATAAATTAAAAATGCGCCGGCGTTATTAGAGCCGACGCACGAAAAATGCACAGCTCCTTTGTCGCGAAACAAAATCCATTCCTAAATAGGACACAGAAAACAGAGCGTATACATTTTTACCGAAATGTATACTGCGTCCCATTTTAAGAATATTGAATTTTGTTTCGCAAAATTATAGTAACATATGCATACCAAAAAGTCAATCGGGAAAAAAGTCGCTTAATGTCGAATGTCAAATTTTTTTATAATTTAATCTGTTTTCAAAACACATTTCCATAATCAGTAACTTTTTAAATCCGCATTGAAATATGCAGGATTAAAAAATCAAAAAGAAAAAATCCAATTCTTCCGAAAACGGCAAATGCTATAGTTCAGTTCCCTTATGCATTTGCCGTTTAGCGAGGACCAGAGGCGGAAACCGCCTCCTCCGCAGCGTTCGGATAAGAATTGAATTTTTGATTTTGATTTTCCTGCATATTTCACAGCGGAGAGCAGGGGATGCACGAAGGGGACTGCGGAAGTCCCCTTCGTAATTAATACAATTAATATAATTAATAATAATTAATAATAATTAATAACAATTTCATATTGAAAAATCGGGGTTTTAGGGGTACGCCGTACCCCTGAATATTACCCTTTTCTACATTATATTATAAACTTTTTTCAAAAAAACTCTTTACAAAATCAAATCTTTATAGTAATGTAAATATATGTGTAAAAAATTTGGAGATGATATATTTGGATAACACTCTTTTGTGGCTATGGCTTCACGAAAACACAAACATCTCTCGCAACAAGCAATACAAGCTTCTTGAAGCTTTTGGCGATATAGAGAGTATATACAAATCAGACATTGGAGATTACAGAGATTTTTCTTTTCTCTCACCTGAGGACATAAATGCTTTGCATAACAAAGACCTTAGTCCCTGCGAAAATTCCCTCAAAAGACTTCTTGATATGGGTGCAAGAGTACTTACAACAGACTCTCCCGACTATCCCGATATGCTTCGCACCATACACTCTGCTCCCACGGTGCTTTATACTATGGGAAGCTTTTGTGATTTTAACAACGCATTTTGCATAGCCATGGTAGGAACAAGGCTTGCCACCGATTACGGAAAAAAGACCGCCTACAACATAGCACGGGATTTATCCAAAAACGGAGTAACCGTGGTAAGCGGAATGGCGGCAGGCATTGATGGAAAATCTCACGAGGGTGCTTTGTCGGCTATGAGTCCAACAGTTGCAGTTACTGCCTGCGGACTTGATATTGTATATCCGAAATTCAACTCCGGTATTATGAAACAAATTGTTAAGCAAGGTGCCGTAGTTACGGAATATCCCCTGGGTTCCCCACCGGAAAAGTATCACTTTCCCGAGAGAAACCGCATTATTTCCGGACTGTGCCATGGTACAGTTGTTGTGGAAGCCGACATCAAAAGCGGCTCACTTATAACCAGCGAATATGCCACCGAGCAGAATCGTGATGTATTTGCAGTTCCGGGCAATGTCAGCTCATCCAAATCCAAAGGTACCAACTTTCTTCTGAGAGACGGTGCCCATATGATAACAAGCGGAAGAGATATTCTGGATTTCTACTCTCTCGCCCATCTGGAGGAAGTACCAAAGACTAACATAGAATTTACGCCGGATTCCCTTGAGGAAAGGGTTCTTTCTGCTATTACAGAGGACAGCGTTCACACAGATGTTATATGCGAAAGAACAGGCCTTGATGCAGGCACCGTAAATGCCACACTTCTTATGCTGGAATTAAAGGGCAAGGTTATGAAGCTCTCCGGCGGAAGATACAGCAGTATCAATAATTAATCAGAATAGGAATGATAAAATGAAAAAAAAGCTCGTAATAGTGGAGTCCCCCTCAAAGGCAACTACCATAAAAAAATATCTTGGCTCCGGCTATCAGGTAGTAGCAAGCATGGGACATGTTATAGATCTTCCCAAAAGCCAGCTTGGTATTGATGTGGAAAACGGCTTTGAGCCACGCTACATCACCATCCGAGGCAAAGGAGACCTTGTAAAGACTCTCAAAAGAGATGCAAAAAATGCCGCAAAGATATTTCTGGCAACTGACCCTGACCGTGAGGGAGAAGCTATAAGCTGGCATCTTGCAAATCTTCTGGATATAGACAAGAGCGAAAAATGCAGAATAACATTTAATGAAATAACAAAAAAAGCAGTTACCGCAGGTATCAAGGAACCCCGACAGATTAACGAAAGTCTGGTGGACTCCCAGCAGGCGAGACGAGTGCTTGACAGAATAGTTGGTTACAAAATAAGTCCCCTGCTCTGGAAAAAGGTAAGAAAGGGCTTAAGTGCCGGCAGAGTTCAGTCTGTTGCCACAAAGCTTATCTGTGACAGAGAAGAGGAGATAGAAAACTTTGATTCCAAGGAATACTGGACAATTGATGCCCACCTTCTCCACGGAAAGAAAAAGTTTACAGCTTCCTTCTACGGAAAGGGAAGCAAAAAGGCAGACATATCCTCCGAGGAAACTGCACAAAAGGTTTTGTCTGCAATAGAGGGACACAGCTTTACCGTAAAAAGTGTAAAGCAGGCAAGCAAAAAGAAAGTAAGTGCACCTCCCTTTATTACATCAACACTCCAGCAGGAGGCAGGCAGAAAGCTTTCCTTTACATCACAGAGAACCATGCAGGCTGCACAGCAGCTCTACGAAGGTATAAATATTAAGGGCAAGGGACAGATAGGTCTTATTACCTATATGCGTACAGACTCACTGCGAATATCCGACGATGCCCTTTCCGTTGCAAGGGACTACATCGGCAGTACCTTTGGGATGGATTATCTCCCGGCAAAGGCTAAGGTCTACAAAACAAAGAAAAGTGCTCAGGATGCTCACGAAGCCATCCGTCCCACATATCCCGACCTTGCACCCGAAAGCATAAAGGATTCTCTCACACCCGACCAGTACAAAATATATAAAATCATCTGGGACCGCTTTATTGCAAGCCAGATGACAGATGCAATATATGACACTGTAAGTGTGGATCTGGATATAAACGGATACACCTTCCGTGCATCGGGACAGACCGTTAAATTTGCAGGTTTCTCCCTTGTATATACAGAAAGTGCAGATACAGAGGAAGACAAAATCTCCAAGCTCCCCGAACTTAAAGAGGGCGATACCCCAACCTGCGATAAGCTGGATAAGCAGCAGCACTTTACACAGCCCCCTGCAAGATATACGGAAGCATCC
>JAZQBI010000133.1:0-31495 GCA_045545635.1 Clostridia bacterium
TCACTTTATATTGACTTTTTTGCTTGTTTATGCTATAATTTACAATACTTCATGTGAATTAAAGGAGTGTAATGTAATGAAAAATCCATATTCTGTCCTAAGCATAGATATTCATGCCGACCAAAAGACGATTAAAAATGCGTTTAGAACATTGGCAAAGCAATATCACCCAGATGTAAATAATGGTTCAAAAGAAGCGGAACAGAAGTTTATTGAAATAACAGAAGCATACAACATACTTTCTGATCCAAATGCAAAAAAAGAGGTAGATGATATATTAAACAATAATAATGAGAATTCAACCACTGAGTTTAACTATAATTATACATATAATCAAAAATACACCGCAAAAGATATTGAACTTTTAATAAAGCTCTTTCACCAGCAAGCAGCTCCATATAAAAAACAAGCCCTTACTGCATTATTAAAAGGCTTAGGTTGGCTGGCATTAGGTATATTAGTAACTTGGTTTTCGTATTCTATGGCCGAACAAATGGGTGGCACCTATTTCGTATTTTATGGGGCAATTATATTTGGTGGTTGGCAAGCAATAAAAGCTTTTTGGGTATATTCAAAAATAAATGATGCAATTAATGATTTCGAAGAGAAAATGTGGTCCGAAATATGATAAACAAAGAGCCTCTTACTAACATGTGTGTAGCCTCTGCCATTCCCTGTATTTGTTTTGGCAACAGGATTTATGATTTAGCCAAACTAAACCACAAAATAATATAAATTAACTTTATAGAAGGAGTATATAAAATGCAACGTGCCTGATTAAAATTAACTTTAAAGAGTATCGCAGGAAACGATACATTAGCAGCTATTTTTGGAGTAATTTATCTTGGAGGTATTGTTTTGTCTGTAATCCTCGGGATAGTCTACTTGATATACTGGTTGATTGACAAATTTCACCATTGATTAATAAATACTATGCAAATCTCAATGCGATTTTAAAATAGTCCCAAAATTCGTAATTATGATTGTACCACAACTTTACCGCAAAACTGTATAAAAGTTATGGATTTTAAGAGATAATATAAAAGATTTGAAGAAATATAAACGGGCAGATATGAGATATAGCACAATATTAAACGATATAAATTATATCAGCCTATATTGTAGGTATCACGGAAACTCCAAGAGATAAAAAAATACACACCCACATCCTTGTGGTGTATTTTTTTATCCGTCTCGCCCTTCGGCCGATTCGGCACAGCACTCATCGGTCGTAGCTAAAAATATGCCACCGGCATATTTTCTTTACGCTCCGACAGTTCTCCAAGAGATAATTATTTTATGTCCTCACTTAAAAATTTTTATCTCTATTTTTATTGCTTTTTAATAAGTTTTGTGGTATCATTTGAATGGATGCTGATGTCTACATATATCGACATCAACATATTTTTTATCCTGATGATAAGGAGGTAAACCGATTTTGGCAATAGAGGTTTTTAACAGGCGTGAGAACAAGTATCTCCTAGACAAAGAAACTTTTGAAAAAATCATAAAGGTGATGGACGATCACATGGATATGGATTCTCACAATATCGACCATGAGCCCTACACCATCTCAAATATATATTTTGACACCCCTGATGACTATCTCATAAGAACATCCCTGTCAAAACCAAAATACAAGGAAAAATTAAGGCTTCGTGCTTACAAAATTCCTGATATGGATTCCAAGGTTTTTCTTGAAATCAAAAAGAAATTCAAAGGAGTTGTAAATAAGCGAAGAACAAAGCTTAAGCTCTCGGAAGCATATGATTTTGTGGAATCCGGCATCCCGCCCGCTCCGCAAAGCTATATGAACGCTCAGGTACTAAAGGAAATTGAGTATTTTCTTAAAGTATACGACCTATCACCCAAGCTATATCTTGCATATGACAGAATTGCATATTTTGAAAAAAACAACAAGGATCTTCGTATTTCCTTCGATATGAACATCCGTTCCAGACGGTATGATCTACGATTGGAAAAAGGTGATTACGGAGAAAAGCTCCTTAGCGACGGTACATATCTTATGGAGATTAAAACATCCACAGCTATGCCCTTGTGGCTCACTTCTGTACTTGCAGATTTACATATAGGCCGTACCAGTTTCTCTAAGTACGGAACAGAATACAAAAAAATGTCAGCTCAATCAAAAGAAAAAATATATAGTGAGGTAATTTAACATGACAGACTTATTTAACGGACTTTTATCAAACGGCTCAACCAACATCACGATTATAAGTGCAGTAATTACCATGTTGGTAGCAATTGCATTTGGTGGTGCAATAGGCTTTACCTACTACAAGGTGCAAGAAGAAAATTATCAGAGAAGCATGGCTGTTACTCTTCTCATGCTCCCCATCATATTATCGGTTATAATTCTGTTTGTGGGCAGTAACATTGCCAGAGCTTTCAGTCTTGCAGGTGTTCTATCCATCGTGCGTTTCCGAAGTGTTCCCGTAGACCCCAAGGATATCGGATTTCTCTTCTTCGATATTGGTGCAGGTCTTGCATGCGGTGTAGGCCTTTTCGGCTATGGTGCAATCTTTGTAATTCTGCTCTGCATCATTATGATTCTCGCAGAAAACTACAATCTCTTTGAAAAGAAAACCATGCAGAAAACCCTCAGAATCACCATTCACGAAAACCTCAATTATCAGGGAGCATTTGACGAAATTCTCCAAAAATACACAAAAAAATACAGCCTTACTAAAATAAGAACTACAGATATGGGCTCCTTGTTTGAACTCTGCTACACAGTTATAATGAAAAATGATCAGGATGAACAGGAATTCATCAACGAGCTCCGTTGCAGAAACGGTAATCTTAACATAGCACTTCTTGTTAGTGCTCCACCTAAAGCACTGCAATAATCAGAATTCATCAAAAAAACCTTTCAAAACCGAATTTTACGGATTTGAAAGGTTTTTTTTATAACAATTTTTTTACCAGATTCTCTTCATACCGCAATACTTCATGCACAGATACTCAACAAGATAGTAATCTCCGTATGATGCATAAACTCTTCTGCCGTTCTGTTCCTTAAGAAGTCCGTTGTTATCCTCGGAAAGGTCTATGTAATCCATAAGCAGAGCTTCCTGAACATCCATGAACTTTCGTATATCCTCGTGTTCGGTATGCTCAAGTATGGTAAGTGCCGCACAGAGCATAACTGCACTTGCAGATGTATCGAGATTGGGTTCCTCGGTTTCCGGCAGGCGGAAATCCCATACGGGTATTTTGTCCCCACATTCGGAAATGAATTTTTCGAATAAGCGGATGGAAGTATCCAGATAGCGTTTATTGCCTGTGTATGAATATGCAATAGCAAAGCCGTAAACAGCCCATCCGGTGCCGCGAGCCCAGTGGGAGCCGTTGGCAAAGCCGCAGCTGTTTGACTCGGTTACAATTTCACCGTTGTCCGGATTGAACACAAAGGCGTGACACAGAGAGTCATCCTCACGAATGAAGTTATTAAGAACCGTCTGTATGTGGCTTTCTGCTATGTCCTTATAGTACGGATGTCCTGTTGTCTCCCATGCCCAGAACAAAAGCGGAAGGTTCATCATACAATCCACAATTACACGTCCGCGGTTTTCCGGATTGAAAAACACATTTTCTCTCAGTTCTTCGGAAACATAGTCGGGAATTGTTCCATCCATTCTGCCCCATGCACTTATAAAGCGTCCGTCAGGTATATATCGTTTGGCAAGCTCATCGGCAGCTTTGAGGCCGATAGCCTTCATATTGGGATCACCGGTAAGCTTGTACATAGCTACGGCATACGGAGTGTACAAAAATCCCAGGTCGTGCATTGTATCCATGGGGTTTGTAAACACCTTGTCATAGTACTGGTCATAGTAGCTGTAGAGCCACTTTAATAGCATATCCTTGCCGGATACTCTGTATGCCCAGTATGCAAGTCCGGTATAGAAGGACTGAGTCCAGTTAAATATGTGATAAAGTCCAAGTCCCTTATCCTTGTCGGCAAAATATTTTCCGTCAGAAACCTCGGGATATTCAGCAAGATTATCGCCTATTTCCTCTGTGTTTCTGATTATTTTTTCTGCAAGCTTGCGGAGTAATTCCTCTTTATTTGCATAGTTCATTTGGTTACAACTCCTTTGTATTAATACCCTGCTCTTTTGAAATACTTTTCATAATACATCTTCCTGCAGCTTCTGCAAGCCGGAGAGCAGGAGCAAAAAGTTCTGTCGGCATATTGTAATAGAAGGTGGAAGCCTCCAGTGTGAAGTCTCCCTTGTAGCCTATATCCACAAGTGCCGAAGCCACATTATCCCAATTTATGTTACCAAGATACGGTACTGTGTGGCCGTCTGTGTAGCCGTTGTTGTCGTGTATATGAAGGCAAGAAAGAACATCGGGACTGAACCTTCTTATGGCGTCCTCAGGTTTTTCCTTACCGACAACAAGACAATGTCCTGTGTCAAAGCATGCCTTTACATACTCGGAATCAAAGCTTTTTACAAAGGCTATCTGCTCATCGGTGGTAGAGTATGTATCAATACCCACAATTCTGCGGTCTTTGACACCGAACATATTTTCGATGCAGATACACACTCCGTATTTACTGCACCACGGGAGCAGGCTCTCTATATACTTTTTGCTGAATTCAAGATAGCCTATACTCTCCACCCAGGCACTTGCCACAGGATGAACAACAATGTTCGGAGCACCGAGTATTGAAGATACCTCAAGAGAGCGAACCATCCTCATGTAATGCTCGTTGGAGATATCCATAGCATCGTAGTGAGTAAAGTCCATTTCGGCATGTGCCTGATTGCATACTATGCCGAGACTATCCATATACTCTCTTATTTTTTTTGCTTTGGCTGTGTAATCGCCGGAGAGCAAATCATCCTCATCCGAAATAAATGAATAGAATGACCAGTCAAGAGCATCAAAGCCGGCTTCTTTTATCATTCTTATGGCTGTGTAATTATCGAGCTTTTCGGTAATACAGCCTGTATCCATAGAAAGCTTCATATCGTCACCTTAGTCATTTACATAGCCGGAAACATAATATTCGCTATCCTTATCTGCAAAGGGAGAATAAAAGTCGTTTTCGTACTGCTTTCTCTCCTCCTCATTGGAGAAATCAGGGATTTCGAACTCACGGTTTCCGTTCTTTATACTTCTCCAACCGAGTATTCCGGCTGCAGAGAGTGCAGTTGCACGGTATACGTTGAAGAACGGCTCATGCTCACCGTTGATGTATTTGATGAAATACAGAGTGAGCCAGAAATCGATACCGTTGTGACCGAGTTTCATCTGTTCCTCGGTAAAGGTTTCGAATTCTTCCTTGGGTGCCATATTGAGATCCTCGTATTTGGGATCAAAGAACTCTATATTACCGGAAGACTCACCGGGAACAAATTCCTCTCCGGAGCCTACAAATACTACGTGGGATTCTGTGTATCTTTCTGTTTCGAGCACGCCCTTGTCACCTATAAGTCGGAACCACTTGCTTGTGGGGCCCCAGTAAGCACAGGCGGTAAAGTCAAATTTTGCACCGTTATCCATTTCGCACAGAATTTTGGCACCGCAGTGGTCGATTAATCTGTTTGTTCTCTTTGCTCTGTCGCCTACTCTTACTACGCTGGCACTGACCTTTTTGGGTACAGAGCCGGACATATACATAAGAGGTCCGAGGGTATGCATATTGTAGTAGGTACCGGGCATTTTTCTTCTCCAGTGGTCAGCACCGTCGGGCCATCCGGGCGCACTGTCGTTGTGGTGGAGATATTCTGCTTCTGCATAGAATACATCACCGATTTTACCCTCTTGTATCTCTTTTCTCATAAACTGGAGACCGCGTTTGAAGGGAACATTTGCACCGAGCATATACTTTGCCTTGGATTTTTCTACTGCACGGCAGAGCTTGACACATTCGCCAAGTGTGGGAGCGGCAGTGGTTTCAGAGAGAACATGGATGTTCTTTTCCAGTGCTTTGATAGCAAAGGCTGCATGCTCGTGGAAGAAGTTGCACAGTACTACTGCATCTATTCCCGAATCAAGAAATTCGTCATAATCGCCATACACCTTAACACCCTCCGGTAATGGTTCCTTGGCGTATTCGGGGTGGTTATCGCATATTGCGTGCAGACAGGCAACATCACCAAAGGTCTGCAAAAGCTTGATAAAGGTCATACCGCGTTTTACGCCTACAACGCCTACTTTAATGGTACTCATAATAAATCTCTCCTTTATATTATTTCTTTGATTTTCCGTCACGATATCCGGAAACATAATATTTACTGTCTTTATCGGCAAAGGGTGAATAAAAATCGTCCTCATATATGCTTCTTTGAGATTCCGAGGTGAAATCCGGAATATCATACTCAACAGAACGGTTTTGTATACTGCGCCATGCAAGTATGCCTGCTGCTGCCAGGGAAGATGCACGATACACGTCAAAAAACGGTTCATATTCACCATTTATGTACTTAATAAACATACAAAGCATCCAGAGGTCAATTCCGCTGTGGCCGAGCTTAATCTGCTCCTCGGTATAGCTTGCAAGCTCCTCGGAAGGCATTATGTTAAGGTCGGCATATCCCGGCTCAAAAATCTCTATTGCAGATTTGGGTTCATCGGGGATAAATTCGCCGTCTGCATCCACAAACAGGATACGTGACGAATCATAACGCTCTGTTTCCAGTATACCCTTGTCACCAACGAGTCTGAACCACTTGCTGGTGGGCCCCCAATATGCACAGGCAGTAAAATCAAACCTTGCACCATTATCCATTTCGCACAGAATTTTGGCACCGTCGTGGTCTATGAGACTGTTTGTTGTTTTTGACCTGTCTCCTACACGAACAGTAACTGCCGTAACCTTGCGGGGTACGGTTCCCGTCATATGCATAAGTGGTGCCAAAGTATGCATATTGTAGTATGTTCCGGGCATTTTTCTTCTCCAGTGGTCAGCACCGTCTGTCCAGGGGGGTGCTGATTTGTTGAAATGCATATATTCCGCTTCTGCATAAAACACATTTCCAACTCTGCCCTTTTCGACCTCGTCCTTCATAAAAAGGAGTCCGCGTTTGAATGGAACATTTGCACCGAGCATATATTTTGCATTGGATTTTTCCGCAGTACGGCAAAGCTCAACACATTCGGCAAGAGTAGCTGCTGCTGCACCCTCGCTAAGTACGTGGATGTTCTTTTTTAGTGCTTTGACCGCCAGAGATGCGTGCTCGTGAAAGCAATTACACAAAACAACCGCATCTATTCCGGAATCCAAAAATTCATCATAATCCGCGTATATCTTAACATTCTCGGGAAGAGGCTCACGGGCATTGGCAGGTTTGATATCGCATATTGCGTGGAGACAGGCAACGTCGCCCAGAGTCTTTAGAAGCTTAATGTATGTCATACCTCTTTTGACACCCACAACACCGAATTTAACTGCAGACATATCTACTAGTACACCACCTCTACGGCAAGAGTATCATAGGCAATATTAACCTTTTCCTCTTCCGGTGTTTCTATGCCGTTGTACACCTTGTCTATTGCCTGCTTGTACCAACGGATATCGTTTATAATACGCTGTTTGTTTTCCTCTGTAGTGGCAAGCCAGGGAGCTGTCATAAAGCCTATCAGACTGTCTGAGGATGCATTGGCACGGAAGTAGTCAAGCATATCCTCTGCATTGTATATACACTGGTTTATACTGGACACACAAGGTACCATAGTGTAGTTCTCGCCTATAAACTCAGGAATTTTGTTTATAAAGTTTACAATAAACGGGTCATCCTCTACATACTGTATATTCATACTTGCAAAAGGCTCTCTTGCATAGTAGCGGACGTATGCAGGTCTGCTGCTTACGGGAGTTCTGTGCTCCGGTTTGATGGAATTGTACATCCAGGGGGAAAATACAATATCCTCCCAATCCATACGCTTTTTGAACTCTGCAGGTGCATTGAGGCAGTGGTCTGCCCATATCCAGGGCTTTGAACCGGCATCTCGCACGCAGTCGCACAAAAACTGCAGGTCGTGCCATAGAAGGTCTCCGTGGCGGTACACTGCAAGCTGAGAAAATACAGCGTGCTTTGCATCCTCCTCGTCCATACCGAGGTGTATGTAACGGGGATGGTCAAACAGCTCTGCAACCTCGCTTATAAGGTCACGGCATACTCTGTAGTACACGGGAGTGGAAAGCATACGCTCATAGTCCAGAAGCCACATATCGTGAGTTGCCGAAAAATTGAGTTTGGGTATAAGCTCTATGCCCAGTTCTCTTAATCTCTTTACTTCTTTTCTTACTCTGTTTCTTGACCACGACCAGTCCTTTGCAAGCTCGGGGTGTGAACCGTATTTTACGCCTCTTCCAAGGTCAAGTACAATCTGATTTACTCCTGAGCGAACACATTCGTCCAGAATTTCGTCCCAAACCTTATCATCAAACACGGGGGTATTGTTGTCCCACATACTCATCTCAAGATGTATGAGCACTGACCAAATCATCTTATCCTTCATACTGATGCCTCCGTTTTTTATATGCTCCACTTGTTTTCCGGTGTAAACTCACGAAGCATCCATTTGCCGCGGGTAAAATCGGGAACGCAAACAGGTGCTCCGCCCTTTGCAATGGATTCCTCGGACAATACTGTGATACACATCCATGCCGCAGTATCGTACACGTCTATAGGCAGAGTATGACCGTCTCTTACACTCTCCAAAAATGCACGGATAACATATCTGTCCATACTGCCGTGACCGCCGGCACCTACAACTCTGTCCTCTTGTCTATCGAGGTCTTCCTTCCAGATGGGATGCTCGTATTTTTCAAAATATTCTGTCTCGTTGCCATAGAGGTCGAGAGGATTCATATCGTGATTGTGATCCTTGTCAAGGTAAACATATCTGCCGTCCTCGGAGTAGAAGCCCTCTGTACCCTGAACACCGAAATGTCTTGAATAGGTTCTGGGAAGTGTGGTATCTAACGTGAGGACAATTGTCTCACCGTGAGCACACTTGATGGTTGTTGTTACGACATCACCCTGAGTATATCGCTGTCCTTTGAGGGGGTGGTCATCGGGGCACTGTGTATCCACATAATGCTCAAGTCCTGCCGCACAGGATGCCATTGATGTGAGGGAAACAAATCTGTTACCCTTGTTGATGTTAAGAACCTTGGCTATGGGGCCGAGAGCATGGGTTGGATAGTTTTCGCAGTTTCTGTGTATATAGTCAAAAATGCGTTCTCTGCCCATTGCGATATTGTCGGAAAGCTCACTTCTTAAGTCGTGTGCATAGCCGCCTGTGGCATGAACTATCTTACCAAATATACCCTGTCTTGCCATATTGAGTGTAGCAAGCTCTCGTCTGCCGTAGTTGCAGTTTTCCAGCATCATACACTGTTTGCCGGTACGCTCACAGGCATCTACAAGTCTCCAGCAGTTTTCTATGGTGTTGGTACCTCCTACCTCAACAGATACATCCTTGCCGGCTTCCATAGCGGCAATAGCCACATCAACATGGGCAGCCCAGGAGGTAGCATTGATAACCGCCACAACATCCTTGATTGCAAGTGCCTCGTGATAGTCCTTTGTAAAAAGTGTTCCTGACATATCACGCTTTCTTATGTTGTATTCCTTTCTGGCGTCATCGAGCTTGTCGTCCCTTATATCGCACACTGCAAGGATTTCCACATCGGGCATATCCAGTACATAGCGAAGGAGACCGATGCCACGGCATCCGATACCAATTACTGCAATTTTGATTTTGTTGTCATTCATAATAATCACCACATTTTTATATAAATTTTAATTATTTTCGAAATTAAATATTCCAGGGCCCGGAAGATGGTTAAGGGAATAAAATGGTATAAGTAAAATTTTATGTCGGGCCCTGTAATATGTGTTTTATTCTATTCCGGGGGTGAATGATGCCGTGAGAAATTCATCCTCAGACAGCTCTATTCCTCCGGAATTACAAGTAAATACCTCTGTTGTACCTGCCTTTGCGGTTACATTTCGGGTGATGACGGGAGAAGCTGTGCTATCCTTTACATACACCGACAATGTACCCGGAATATCCTCGTCTGCCGTGTTTACAACAGTTACCCTGGCGGTAAATGGCTCACCGGAGGCAGGACTGATAACCGCTGAGCCGGAAGAATCAATAAGTTCAAGAGCTACTGCACTTGCACCGTATCCGCTATGGGGTAATGCGAGGAAGGGAGTGCCCGGAATTTGTGCAGCTCCGGAGCTGCCGTTTGTGAGAAGTACATCCTCACCTAAATTAGCTAAGCAAGACATATTGCTAAGCTTGCCTTTTTCCAATGTAAGTACAAGGAGGTTCTGCGCCGGCAGATAAACTGTGTTATCTACCGACACTTCCTCCGGGTCCTCGCCCTGTGTAACCGATATGTTATCGGGGATTAGCGTAGATGGGCTGAGACCTGATTGCGAGTTCAAAACCATTTGGTATGTACCGAAGCGGTTTACACCAGGCTGTACCAAATCGTCATTGAAGACAGGCGACCGCAGCATAGGGTCGCAGCTCTTCATCCCAGAAGAACACCTTGATGTCATTTACAGTCTTGTCTTCCGGAACTACAAGAGTTCCTGTAGCTATTGTAGATTTTTCGCTATTTTTGATAGCTGTTGTAAGGTCTGCGGAGCATATAACCTTGCCATCCTTGTCGTAGCCTACTGCGATAGCATTGTTTATAAATGTCTGCATAGATACTGTGCTGCTGAGCGCTGTAGATTCTCTCTTTGCTTCTACATAATCTACGATTGTTGCCTTGATATCAATTGTCTTGGGGTTGAGTTCTGCAATTGAAGCCTTGGAGAGTTCTTCTTCTCCGGCTTTGGCTTCCAGTTTAGAACCGCCGTTCATTACCTGCAGTTTTTCTTTTAATGTGCTTGCATCATAGAGAGCCTTTGCTTCTTCTGTCAAATTCTGGGGAGAAGCACTATATATCTCATATGGTATCTTGTGTACATTAAGAGCAGCGATATGTCCCTTAAAGCTGTATGGCTCTCCGCTATATGAGGGTGTACCAAGACAAATCTGATTGAAATTGAGATTTTCCTTTACAGTTTCGCCTTCTGTATTTGTAACGTTGCGTGTAAGTGCTTTGAATGAAGGTCTGTAATACTTGGGGTCATATCTCTCTGCAACAAATACTCCATTAACATAATATCTGGTTGTCCAGCAATTCCAACCGCTTGCTCTGTTGTAATATCTTGCAACAACAAGATGATTCCACTGACCGTCGTTAAGTTTAAGGTTGCTTATGGTTGTTCCGGCAGTAGAGTTGCCGGCATAGTTAGGAGCACCGTATGAATCTACAGATACGGCAGTAGTATCCGATGAGGAGGTTGCATTAGCAAGTACCGGACCGGTATAAATATACCAGGGGTGAGTCGCAATTTCTCCATATAAACCGATATCAAACGCTTTGTAACCGGCAACACTGTCTGTCAGTGTGACAATACGGGCTCTTGTGGTACCGCCTGCCTTTGCTCTGTTTCCGAAAGGACGAATCCACATTTCTATCATTGTATTCATATCCGCGATTGTCTCGTGTTCAGCTGTTGCAGGGTCATCTACACCCTCTATGCTGATTTTCGCCTGTGTGTATATTGAAGCCGATGTATTATCGTCCTGAATTCTGCCAAAATCCGCATAAGGAACTCCGTTCCAGGTCTTTCCGTAATACGGACGGTGAACCTGTGCAGGATGATAGGTTACTGTTTCACCTTCGTTTACACTGTCACCAAATACTGCATGGCTATAGAAGTCCTGACCAACCTGATGATACTCTTCGCTGATTTCGAGAGAGAAAAGGGGATTATCTATATCTATAGATGCAGCTGCAAATGAATTAACCTGGAAGATTGAAATAAATAAACATAATACACAAATAAGTGATAAAACCTTTTTCATAGTTTTGTTCCTCCATTTTGATAAATTTAATTAAAATTTATATAAGTATTGTCATAAGCCTATGGAGCATAACTGCCGCTTCCGCACGGGAAGCATTTTTCTTGGGTCCGAAGTTACCGTCACCCAGACCGTTTATGATGCCGTTTTCTGCAAAGTATGCTACGGCATTTACTGCATAACCGCTTATATCGCCTGCATCACCAAAGGTAAGCTCGCTCTCTGCTGTGCCCGCCTCTACTGTTCGGTGCAAAATAACTGCTATATCCTCTCTGGTGATTGGTGCGTTGGGATTGAAGCATCCGTTTTCGTCACCGGTTACAATACCGTGAGCCTTTGCAGTCAATACATAGGGAGCATACCAATCGGAGGCACTTACATCTGCAAAGCCTGCATCGTAGTTATCTGTGAGTTCATCCAGAGCGGTAACAATCATTTTGACAAATTCCGCACGGGTTATCATATCCATAGGTGCAAATGCATCGGAGGTTTTTCCGTTTACAATACCCTTGTTGTAAAGGTAGTTTACGGCTTCCTCAGCCCAAGCTACAGAAGTAAGGTCGCTAAATACGGCTTTTGTTTCTGTTTCCTTTGGTGTTGCCGGAAGAGATACAGAGCCACCTCTGCCTCCTCTGTTTCCGCCGCTGCCGCTTCCACGGTAGTCATCGTCGTCATCTTCTGCCTCGGATATTTCTTCCTCAACAAGATCATTGAATCCCTTAACTGCAAGGGTGCAAGTGTCATAGTAGGTTCCGCTCATCTCATCAAGCACGCTACCCTGCTGTATTTCGTCAAGGGAGGCACTGAATCCGACAAGGTCAATACCCTTGAAGAAGCTCGATTCAAACTCCTGAAGAAGCTCCAACACGCCAAGTGCCTTGTCATTTTCTATTTTGGCAAGAAGTGCATTTTCGTACATATATGCTTTTACCTCATCAATTGTAGGAGTTCCCTCTGCCTTGATGATTCTGGAAGCATATGTGCCGGTATCCAGTACGGACTTGACAACGGGGGTTACAGCACCCTTGTCTGTACCGTCGTCAAAACCAAGCTCGTCATAATAAGTGTCATACCAGGTCTTTACATCTGCTGCAGAACTTGCATCGATAAATGTTCCTGCGGCACCTGCATTAAAGAGCATTTCCTTTGCCTTGTTAATTTCTTCGGCTATTTCTGTTCCCTTGGTATAGTCCTCAGGAAGAGTGTAGCTAACTGTCTGCATAATTGCTGCAAAGGCCTCTCTACCCTCATCGGATTTGATACTGTCATAGCAGGTTGTATCAAGACCAAGTGCAGTAGAATTGGCTTTGAAGGAAGCTGCAGTATCCTTCCAATCCTTGTCAGGATCAGAATTCTCGATTAAATCCTTTAATGCATTGTATACAAGCTTGGGGTTTGTGTAGGTAAAGCTGCCGGTAACAGGAGAAGTAATGTCTCTTCCGAAAACAGTTACATCGTAGTCTCCGCTATCAAGCTCTGTAGACATCAGTATCTTGTCAAAGCTGTAGCTCACACTACCGCCGCTATATACAGTCGCTGTGCTTGCGGCTGTTATGTAATTACCGTCACTGTCTTTTATAACAAGCATCAGATCCGAACCGCCCTGTGTTGCCTCGGGGATAGTACCGCTTACATCAATGCCGTTGGCACCGGCATCGAATTCTACTTTGACGGTGGCTGCAGATACGCTCATACAGGATATGAGCAATAAAGCCATTAAAACAGTCAGAATTTTTCTTTTCATTTTCTCACCTCCCCTTTATATATCAGCATCGTCAAATACGATTATGTTACTACATTCACCCTGATCTATGGAAACATAAACAACGTCGCCCACTGCAAGGTTTCTGTCGGTTATCTTGCTAAGACCGCTCAATGTGGGTGAGTCCACAGTGTCTACAAAGGTAACTGCCGCTGCTCCGGTAGCTACAACCTCAAGAAGGTCATCGCCTGTGGTAGCATCTGTGCCTACCTTAAGTGCTATGTAGCCATCACCTTTTTCCACGATTGTACCAAAGGCTGCACGGTAGTTGGTGTTTTCGTTTACATATCCGTTGTCCTTGCTTACTCTGGGTGTTATTGTGCCGGTTGATGTTTCACGGCTTGCTGCACCGTTGTTGAGACATCTGATTTCCGCCTTGGATATGCAATCTATTCCACGGAATGCTGTGAGGATGACAACATCACCCTTTTCCAGATTGTCAAGGATTCTCTTTGATGTTTCGCTAAGTCCGAGGGAAGGATCCTTGCTGTAGTTGAAGCTTTGCATCTTTCCGCCAACGGTACCGCGAAGTATGGTTACAGGATCTCCTTCCTTGGTCATTCCCTGACGGGATGATTCATAAACAAAGTGTCCGAGTGCCCATACGGATTCGGAAGCGTTCTTCCATACATAGAAATCTACCTTGTGTGTATCCACATCGCCTGCCAGGGAGTACATACTACCCCAGGTGCTGTATGTGGCAGAATCTATCATATATCTTGCCTGTCCATAGCCGTAGTTGTTGTTCATATAGTTGCCGTCGTTATAGTATGTGAACACAGGTGTTGTACCGGGCATATAATACATATTACGTTTATTGGAGGTGGAGAACATAAGTCCTGAGCCTCTGTAATAACGGAAATACTGAGTTGATGTACCGTCAAAAAGGCACTTTAATATGTCATCAGAATTTCTTGCCGCAAACTCAGGAGTATCTATTGCAATAATGTTTCCTGCGGTATTAAGCTTGTAACGGACAAGTGTTTCTGCCTTTATGGCACCAAGACCTGCAAATTCACTATTACCGTCTATAAGCTCCTTGCCCGACTTAATGCGAACACCGTCTGCAGTTACCGATGAAGCCGCTGTGTAAACTGTTTCCTTAAGGTCTGTGGCGGCTATCTTAATAACCACAGAATCCGAAAAACCTTCACCAAGATAATCTGTATCTATGAGAAGTCCCATAGACCATGCATCGGCTGCAGGCGCTGCAAGATAAACCAAATCGCCAAAAGCATTGACCTTAAATGTACCGGCTGTACCGATATAAAGGGGATGAGTGATGTTATTGGCTGCTGTATAAGGCTTACCGTCTATTATATAGCTGTCGCCATCAATCTCTGTAATCTCGCCTTCAAGCTCTGTGGTTGAGCTGTATGCTCTTATTAACTTGCGTCCGGTAGTGTTGGCAGATTCAAACACAGATATGGGTGTACCTGTTTCAACCTCGCTTATAGAAAGACTCAGACCGTCGGGGTCTAGCAGCATGAAAAGATCGTCATCTTCCCAGCTTACAGAACCGCCGCCATCTGCTGCAACAAAGGATAGTCCGTCCGGACCTGTGGATTCTACAATGTAATCCACATATTCCTCGATATAAACAAGGGTTGTGCCATCGTTATTCTCTGCAACTACCATATGTCCCAAAAAGTTTTCGGGATATTTTACGGCAGATGTAACTGTGCTTTCTGTAACAACGCCGTTGTAGAATACATATGTGTCCGAATCAAGCTCGATTATCTCATCCTTTTCGGCACCATTGGGGAGATATACAATCTCAGTATCAGATATACCTATGGGGTTGGCACGGGTTGAATCAACTCTGGTTACCTCAACTCCTCCTGCGGGTGCAATGGCATAGAGTACTCGCTTGCCGGAATCGTCCTTATAATAAAATTCACATTCATATCCGAGAAGAGAATTTGCATTGGTTGTACCAATATCATAATTCTTGCCGTCTATCTGCACTATGTCGTCGGGAAGACCGGAATTGGGAAGTGTGATTCCGGACATAGCGGTGGCAACAAGCTTTCCTTCGCCGTACTTTAGTCCTCGATACATCTCCAGAATACTTTCCGACTTTTCGTATTTGATAAGTTCAGGAAGCTCAAGTCCGGTTGCAGAAAGATACTTTGCATTCAGCGTATTGTACAAAAGCATTATTGCCGAATCAAGCCTGAGGGGTTCGGATGTTACATCCGCGCTCATTATCTTTGCTTCTCTTGCTGCCTTTATATATCCGTTGGGATATCCTCCGTATATTTGTGCAAGCTGATCGTAGCCCATAATTCTTACGAGCATCACCACAGCATCTATACCTGTTATGTACTGGTGAGGTACAAACATACCGTCGGGATTACCTTTTATGACATCGTTTTCTGCAAGGACGCTGATTGCCTCTGCATATACATTGTCCGCCGGCACATCCGGAAAACCTGTCTCATATGTTTCTTCTGTTTCCTCAGGTGCACCGGGCTCACGCTCCTTGTATATACCGTAGACAGCGTTGGCAAACACTGCACGGTTAACAGGGTAGCTTGCATTAAGCTGTGTTCCCTTTGCATCCTGGAAAATACCAAGCTGCCACAAAAGCTCTGCTGCAGAGGAAATATCTGAATCCTGAACACCTGTGTAAACTGATTCAGGTCTGTAGATATCATACTCAAAGCCGGCATCCCTGGGTGCTATAAATCTGAAGTTATAGAAGTTCATTGTGCTGTACTTTGATGTGATATAAACAGTGTGAACACCTGTTATCTCATAGTTAAGTTCCGCTCTGTTTCTTGAAGGTACAGAGAAGCCCAACTGCTGGAAAGGAACTTCTGCAATAATCTTTCCGTTTTTGGGATCGTCGATACGTACAACAACCGCATTGGCATAGCCTGCACTTGCACCTGCCTCAAGCTCTATGATTGTTGGTGATTTTTCTCCAAAATCAAGGTTGGGGAATGCAAGGTGATGGTGATTGTATATACCGCCAACTCTGTTTGACAGAACTTCGGGACTTGCGGCAAGTGAACTAAGCTTTGGGTCATAGTCCACAGCATAAACTGTTGAATAGGGATCCTTGTTTGCTGCTGCAAAGGTTGGCATTGCTATACAAAGACAAGATGACAGCATAGCTGTAAGTACTAAAAATGCTATTATTTTTCTTTTCATAGTTGCCATCCTCCTTAGTCAAGTGCTGTAACCGGTGCTACCGGCCAGGAGCGTCCATCCTCTGCACTGCACCAGATTGCATATGTCAGAGTACCGTCCTTTACAATGGGCAAATCGGTAATCTGCACTACTGCATTCGGGTTATCCTGAGTATTTACTACTTCGGAAACCTTCATCGAAAGTGCACGGTTTTCCGAATCACAGGTAATTACACTGATGTAGAAATCAAGGGGTTCTGCACCTTTGCTCTCTACCTGAGCAGATACGTCCATTGTAACCATTTTGTCTGCATCTGTTGTCACTTCGCCATCAGCATCACGGTATACAACCTCTGCCGGCATAGCAATCTCTGTGCGGTAGTCCTCAATTGTTGCACTAAGCTCTGCATCCTTAAGCAGGAAGCCTGTACCATCCCTGATACCCTCTACAGACACAATGTATTCTGCACCGGGTTTGGGGTACTCATTGAGGTTATATGTTGCTGTCATTGTTTCCTCGTCATAGCTCAGAAATTCTGTCTGGAGTGTATTGCCATCGCTGTCCTTAACAAAAGCATTACCTAGGGTATCGGTTTTGATATCACCGTCGAAGGATATATCAAATGTCTTATCGCCGTACTTGTAGTCGGATAATGTGTGCTGCGCAGAAACGGGATCGATGTATCCGCTTCCCTCTGCAAGGTATTCATCGTTAATCTGCTTAGCAGTAAGAAGTCCGTCATAGAGCTTGAAATCTGCTATATAACCGGGGAAGGTTGCATCTGCACTCCAAGCATCACTGTTTGCACTGTTACCGATGGAAAGAACTGCATAAGAATAACTCTGGTTGTACTTTAAACGGGTTATGCTGTCCTGAGTCATTGTTTTAACGTGAGTACCGTTTATATAGAAGTTAACTTCGCACTTGTACAGAGTGGAATTTTCCATTTTGGACCAGTCTACTGTTACTGCAAGATGCATCCACTGTCCTCTGTACTGGTTTAATCCGGTTTCGTTTGCTGTATAGGTTTTTGTAACCGAGTTACTGGTTTTATATGTATTGAAGGTCATATAGGTATCTTCGCCTATGAGTTTGAGACGTGCGTCCAGATCCACAACGGAACCTGCCTTCTGACCAAAGCTCCATACATATTTATCTTTTCTGTTATCACTGTTTACATCGCATATCCATGCTTCAAATGTAAGTTCATCCTTATCCGGAACGGTAAGGTCACTGAATCTGACATCAATTGACGAAGCCTTTGCTGTTGTGTTTCCGGCTGTGTCAAATATAAGATAAGGTGTACCCTGCTCTGTCATACCAAATCCCGGAGTACGGGCTGCCGACGGGGGAGCAACACTTGTTATGCTGCTGTTTCCACTTGCGTCGCTGACATTGATAGAGCCTTCCGAACATCCGGACAAATCCATATCAAAAATCAGTTCGGGCATGGTATCGGCACTTGATATAATTGCAAACGATGACATAATTGCCAGGATAAGCAATGTACTTATTATCTTTTTCATCAAATTCTCCTTTCTTTATTTTATAAAATTTGAAGTTTATGCGGTTCTCATTGCAGTGGAGTGTCATTATATATGGAATTTATATGGTTGTTTTGCAAGAGAACCGCATAGGGGGTATTCTTACTTTCCGAATCCAAACCATGCAAGTCTGCAGGTCTGTTCGGAGCCGTTCTCGCCGCCGAAGGTAATATATACCTTATGCTCTCCGGCGCTGACGGGTTTGGAAAGTGTTGCCTGTGCTGTTACAAAGTTGTTTGTGCCGGTTTCCTCTGTTGTTATGGTTGCAAGAGGCTCGGAGTTTGGATCATCAAGACGAACTGTTACAGTCTGTCCTGCAAAGCCCTCTTCTGCCGTATAGTTGATAACAAAGCGTGTGCTGTCTTCCACTGCAATTGCCTTGTCGTATGCAACTGTGGAACCGGGCATGGTGTTACTAAGTACAAATTTGAACTCTCTGCCTGCTCTGGGATCCTTGAGAGGATAGAATTCTCTGTCAGCATTGGCTGTGCTGCCTTCCTTCCAGTAGCGTCCGGCTTCGTTCTTGTATACATACTCATCTGAGCCGTTGTTATCCTTTAAGAATCCAAAGAAGTTTGCATTGGATGTCTTGCTGGAGCCCTGACCGTATGTACCGGAGAATTTGAGTGTAATATCATATGTTCCTGCCTTGAGGACTCTGCCGTTATCAAAGGGTATTGCATAGGGAGTCTGCAGGTCGTTGAATATGAGGTTGCGTACTGTCCATGTACAGATTGGTGTCTTTTCATCATTTATGAATACTTCCACTATCTGTCCGTTATAGTGGTCACGGGCAGCAGCTGCCATTGTAAAGTATCTTGAATCTTCTGTTACCACACAGTCCTTATAGATTGCTGAGCAACCTGACCATACGGACTTAACAGAGGGTGACAGAGGCCAGATACCGCCGCCGGCATCGTTTACTGTGAGGAAGTCCATATAGCTTCCGTTTCCGGAGCCCTTAACTTCGTCACGGTCAATTATATACTTATGCAAAGTATACTCGTCTTTTCTGTGACCGTTGGGGTGATGCCATACAGACACACCGCCGATTTTTACGGAATGGAGTTTGTCTGCCTGTACCCAGACATTCTGGAGTCCGCTTGTCTGTTCTATCATAATACCGTGGGTATTTGTTATGTCATCAAAGTATGACTCTATGGAAGCCTTCATTGTATACTTCTTGGCAGTGGACTTGGTCTTTCCGATATATATTGACATATCGTCGTTACTCCAGTTCCAATTACCTCTGAGGAAAAGTTCAAGCTCGTTTGCACCTGAACCAAAGTCTACATTTTCAAAGAGTACATACTGACCGTCCTCGGTATATTCCACATAGCCGTCGCTTCCGCGTACCATTGAAGAGTCGGAAAGAACTGCCTCGGTTGCGGGATACTTAAGCTCGGCACTTCCGTTTTTGAGGCGATTATAGTTAAGTGTATCGCCTCTCTCACTGAAGGTACCTGCGTGGAACATCTTTTCTTCCGGATAGTGGTGCTCTTCCAGTCCGTCAAGACCTACACCCACATAACCGAGCATCATATTGTTGTATACTCTTGCTGTTGAATCCGCACCGCCGTTCAGGATTGTGTGACGGTTGATAAGTGCTGATGTGAAGCCGCCTTCTGCTTCTTTGGAGAATATAATGTTGCTGTAGGTATCGCAGCCGTGTGCAGCACCGTCCCAATATATACCAAATCTGTATGCAGCTTCATCTGCCTTGGTCTGGTATACATAGTTGTGGTGGAGACTGGACATCTTTTCGTCAATACCGAGTACAACACCGTTTGCATAGATGGAACCACCGTCGTTTGTAAACATTGCTGTGTCGTGGATATCATTATATGCAATTTCGTTAGGAAGCCAGATAGCATTGTACTGATCGCCGCCCTTGCCTGCTTCTTCGGAACGACAGAAGTCTATGGCAGAACGACCGAGGTTGTAGATTGTATTGTTGTATATTGCGTATCCGCCTCTTGGGTGACCTGCCTTCTGCCAGGTGAGTGTATCGCAGTGAATACCGGATACATATGCAGAGGTGTAACCGCAATCCTTGAGTTCGTTATTCTCAATGTATGTTCCTGTACCTGTGAGGTAGAATGCAGCACCTGCAGAGTGGTCAACAAGAGAATTAACAACTATGTTGTCCTTACCGGAGATGTATATACCAACTTCACCACGGACAGGAGCACCGTTCTCGTTGTGTCCGTCATATGGGAAGTCTATATAGCCTCTTCTCTGGTCAGCACTTAATACATAATGTGTAATATACTTCATATCCATACCGCTGAGCATACACATTTCGCTGTCGCCCATGTTAACGCTACCGCCTATGGTATTGAAGCCTTCTATATTAATGTGCTTTTTGCCTCTTAAATCTATTACAAGCTGTCTTCTCTTTGCTTCAAGCTGTACTGTGTTGGGGTTTGTACCCTCAGGAAGTATTATACGAAGCTGATTGCCGGTGGTTCTTACCCACTCTCCGGGCATATCAAGAGCATTTTCGTGTCCTATGAGACATCCAAAGTTAAGTGAGTTACCGCTAAGAGGTGTGGTATAGAAGTTACTCCACCACCACCATCTGGGGTTGTACTTCTTATCCATCTTGAGCTCACCATAGGAGCTGGATTCTACAACACCGCTTATGTGTGCATAGTTGTTACCAAAGCAACCGAGCCACATAGCACCCTTCCAGTAATCCGCTTCCTTCTGGTTAAGGAGGGTATCACTCTTGAAGGTTGTAGAATCTCCGGCAAACTTGTAGATGTTACCGCGTACCGGCCAAGCATTGCTCATTTCGCCATCGGTAAGGAGGTTAGGTCCGTTTGGATATACCGCCTGAGTCATCATTTCGCCGTCTATGAATACCTGGTCTCTGCCAAGTCCCAATGTTTCCGGCATACCTGCCATATATATATCGTGACCGCTATGGTGTTTCTCATCGGACTTTATGGGCTTTCCGAGAAGCTCTGTTGCAGATATTGTTACCTCTTCGTTCTCTGCTGCACGGAAGGTAATGGGTGCTGCCGGTGTACCGCTGTTTTTGGGTGTAAGTGTTTCTCTGTACACGCCCCCGCGGACAATTACTGTGTCACCTGCATTTGCTACCTCAGCAGCTCTGGAAAGAGTTCTAAACGGAGCAAGCTTGTTACCTGCATTGGAGTCACTGGCATTTGCCTCCTGGGAAACATAGTAGGTTGTACCGTGTTTCTTTTCGGTTCTGAAGCCGGCAAACTTGTTGGACACATAGCTGAAGAAATCCTTGTCCTCAATAATGTCCTTTACAGTGTACTTGTTGTCTATTACAATGATGCCATCCTTAAAGTCAACTGTTTTTCCGGCAAGCTCTGCAAAATACCGAACTCCTGCCATAGCCTCACCGTTTAAATAAAGTATGACATTGTCGGGAGCGGGTTTCTCGTCGCCGATTCCCTCTCTTACTGTACATTTGCCGTCAACGAGAGCAACCTCGTGACTGTCACTGCGCATAAGCACATATCCCTTTGAGGAATCCTCTTCGTGATAGTATTCAAGCGCTTTGGCAAGTGTGTTTACGGGAAGATATATAGTGCCGTTATAGTTGTATGGTGTCATCTCCGTATTGTTGTTATCAACATAACGTCTTCCGCCGTTTGTAACTATAATATTGGCATTTATATCGATAAGAGTTGTTGTAAGTGTTTCTCTGTCGTAATCAGATATATCGGGAACAACTATGTGGTCAACAAGTGTTCCGCCTGATCCGCTTACGGGAGTAGGTCCGGGGAGCTTTTCTTTTTCAAACACAAGAGATTTGATTGTGATCTCTTTGTCTGTTGTTATTGTTATCTCCTTTTCGCCCTCATGTTCAACAAATTCTTTGCTGTAACCAACAAGGTAGTCAGGCTCCCATGTTCTGCTCTGTGCAGGTCTGCCGAGAGCAGTACCGAAAACGAGAATATTGTTGCCTTCGCTCAGAGCAAATTCATATTCGTTGCCATCACTGGAAAGAACTATGTTTGCTGAGCCCTCGTGGTTGATTGTTACGCTTCTTGAACCGTAGGGAATGTAGAATCCCCAGGTTGCACTTCCGCCGGCAGGTATTGTAACCGAATCTCCGCTTACCGTAGCACCGTCGGAATCTATGAGCTTATCTGCGGTTATTGTCCTGTGAGTTTCACCGGGCCAGTAACCAAGTGTAAGATAAGCCGTAACATATCCGGCAAGTGCGGGAGAAGCACCAAGTACCATAACTACCGAAAGCAGTAAAGATAATATTTTTTTCTTCACAGGCTTCTCTCCTTTTTTGTTTATTTAAGATTGTGCTTGTAGTCTGCGTTAATTACATTTACAAAAACATCGGTAAGCTCTTTGCGATATTTATCAGTAAGTCCGTTCATATCTGCAGTTTCTATTACCTTGTCATAGAGCTTTTCAAATTCCTTGTCGCTCTTTGCTGTAAGAGTCTTTGTAAGTGCGTTTTCAAATACTGTTCTCGCATTCCAGAATTTATTTACTTCTTCAAGACCAAACTTGTTGAAGTTGGTTATGGAGTCACTCATTACGCCATCACGCTTTACTTCCATATATAAACCGGGGTTGTAGGTCTTTGTAAACGGCAGTCTGGAAGGATCAAGCTCACAGGTCATCTTGGGATGATGCTTGGTTCTGGGTGCCTGATATCCGGGGAACTGAGTATTGTTGATACCATAGTAAAGATCTTTTTCGTTTGCTACATCGTAGAGCATACATTCCTCAAGCTCTTTATCAACATAAGTACGTACGCCGTTTTCATCTTCTGTAAAGAGTCCTGCGGACTTGGGTCCCCAATAGTGGAGCTTGCTTCCTACATCTGTAAGCATAAAGTCAAAGTACTGAAGTATCTGAATAAGATCCTCTTCGGAAACATTGGGCTTCATAATAGCATAACGATAGCCGTTTGCCGCACCGCCTGCTGCGAGATACTTTTCGTTATTGAAGGGTACTTTGATATATACTCTTCTGTACTTGTAGGGGTTGCCCTGATCATTAATGGTATATATACCGGGAATGTTACTGCCGTAAAGAACTGCATACTGTCCGCTGGCAACCTTTTCCTCAAAAGCGGCACGGGTATCGAGAAGAGAGTCAAGAGATACAACATCTTCTCTTACCATTTCGGACCATTTTTTAACCTGATTCTTGAATTCATCCTGTTTGAACATATATTCTATGCTCTTTGTGTCCTTGTCATAGTATGTGAAGTAGTTAGCACCGCCGTAGCCGCCTGTGTATCTTCCGGAAAGAGCTCCCATGAGAGTTGTCATAAGCATCCAGTTGTCTGTACCGTCTGCAGCATATGTAGGATATACCTCTCTCTTGTTGGTCTTGACACCAAGCTTCTTTACTTTGTAGAGGAAATCATAGAATTCTTCTTCGGATTCAAATGCACAGTCAAGAATTTCTTCCTCTGTAAATGAACCGTTTTTAGCATATATTGCCTCTAAATCATCCTGAGTGAGAGCATCGGGATAAATCATCTTTAATATATCGTCACGAACATGAACAACTGTGTATGGAGATGAAATATCTTCTACACGGCTTCTTTCCTTAATATCCATATCAGGATACATATAGTAGAATCCGGGGCTCATCTGGAACCAGTATATCTTTCCGTCCTCTCTGGGGCTCTTGAAGAAAGGCTTGTCGCCGCCAAGGTCAATAAGTGCCTGAAGGTGCGGCATATATTTGGGAATATATTCTGTAAGATCCCAAACCAGGTCTTTTTCGATAAGCTTTTCGAGAACGGAGTTTTCCGGTTCTTCGAGAAGTTCGGGCCATTTTTTACTTGCAGCAAGTTTTGCAAGCTTACCTTCCATTGATTCGTCACCGTTATCAAAGGAATCACTTGCGAGCTTAACTCCTGTTACACGGAAAATTTCCGGTGTTACGACATCCTCTGTAGCCTTCTTGCCGCGTTTGGGGCTGGAAGAACCGGAGCCGTGCCACATTGTAACTTCAAGCTTCTTACCTGTCCAGTCAGGAAGCTCTGACGAGTCGGATACTTTATCTGCCAGAAGGTTAGCAGGTGTTCCGCCTTCGCCGTAGGTTTCTGCTTCTTTTTCGCCGCATCCGGCAAAAAGAGAAAGCATAAGTACTGCAACAAGCAGTAAAGATAGGATTTTTTTCATTTCATATACCTCCATTTTTTTATTTATTACAATGAACCTATTGAGATTCATAATAACCTTATTTTACAGAGCCGAGAGTTACACCCTTGACAAAGTATTTCTGAAGCCAGGGATATACGAGTATAATCGGAACTGTGGTTATAATAACCTGTGCGGAAATGAGTGCATCCGGTGTTGTTCTTACATTTATTTCTGCTGCTGTTCCGGCTGCCTGAGCTTCTCTCAGAAGATTCTGAATACGCTCGCTCTCCTTGATAACCTCCATAAGCTTATACTGGAGAGTAAAGAGTCTTTCATCTGTAATATAGTACATTGTAGTTGACCAGTCATTCCAATGTCCGACTGCTATCCACAGTGCAACTGTTGCAAGAATCGGCTTACATAGAGGAAGAACTATGCTCCAGAGTATTCTGAGCTCTCCTGCACCTTCAAGGGATGCCGCCTCACCGAGGCTTTTGGGAACTGAGCTTTCTATGTACGAACGGATAACTATTACATTGTAGTAGCTCATAACTGCAGGAAGAATGTACACCAAAAAGTTATCCAATAATCCGCTTGCACTGAATAATATATATGTAGGAATTGTTCCGCCGCTTATGAATGATGGAATGATTATAAAGAGCATAAACTTCTTTCTGCCAACAAGCTCCTCGTGGCTTAATGCATAGCCTGCGGCAAACTGCAGCGACAGACCGAGAACCGTACCCATAATTACACGAACTATGGTAACAACTGCGGCACTGTACATCGAAGTATCCTTGAGAAGTGTTGAAAAGTTCTGCCAGGTGAACACTCTGGGAAAGATGGTGATGCCTCCGCGCATTGTATCATTACCGTCATTTAATGCCTTAGCCAGAACATTGAGATACGGAAATATGCATATAACAAAAATTATGCACATGAAAATGTAGTTACATACTTTAAATACCTTATAGCTGGCGCTTTCGTGATTCATAGTTACCTCCTTACCACAAAGCTACATCATTGATTTTCTTAGATGCCTTGTTTGCAATTGTTACAAGCAAAAGACCTGCAAGTCCCTGGAATAAGCCCAAAGCAGCTGATGCAGAGTAGTTGCCGTTTTTGATACCGTGCTTATATACTATAGTAGATATTGTTTCAAACTCTATAAATGGATTTTGCAGACCGTACACAAGGTCAAAGTTATCTCCGAATACATGTCCTATCTGGATTATGAATATCATAATTGCTGTAGGCAGTACGCTGGGAACCGTGATGTGAAGACACTGCTTGAATCTTCCGGCTCCGTCAACACATGCAGCCTCATAGAGCTGAGGATCTATACCGGTGATGGCTGCCAGATATATGATGGATGCCCATCCGACTGACTTCCATACGGTTATTATCATCATAAGCGGTACGAAGAAGCCCTGACTTGCAAGAAAACGAATTCTTTCTGTATCTTCTCCGAAAATTGAAACTCTGAGGTCGTTTATGACACCTGTTGTTGAGAATATGGAGTGTGCAAGACCTATAACCGCTATGTAGGAAAGGAAGTGCGGCAGATAGCTCACTGTCTGAATCGTTCTTTTGAACTTCTGTACCCTTATTTCATTTAAAAGAAGTGCGAATATCAAAGGTGCAGGCTGTGTAATGAGCAAGTTGAGTGCACTAAGGTACAGTGTGTTTAATATGGATTTTGAAAAATCCGGAACTGTAAAAATATTGATGAAATGCTTCAGACCTACCCAATCACTGTGAAATATTCCTCCGAATATATCATAGTCCTGAAAGGCTATGACAGTACCGATCATTGGCAGATATGAAAAATATAATGTCGCAATAAGAGTCGGTAGCAAAAGAAGATACAGTGCATATTTCTTTTTTACACATCTTATAAAAGCGTTTTGGCTGAATTTGCTCAGCTTAGGTTTTGTTGTTGTGTCCGGTGATTGCATTTTATTTTCTCCTTCCTGTTTTTACTTTGTTTCATATAAAAGGTCTGCGGTCCAGCACCTGCATAAGCGGAAACTCGGATATAAGCATTCCCGGCAGTGCAAGCTGAAGTTCACTGAGACAACATACTGTTCCAAAAAGCATATGCATATCGTTGGCACCATCATCCTTATCCCAGTCAACGGTCATCAGATAATCGGTATACTCCTTGGCAAACTTATACAGTGTATCCTTGATCTCAAAGAAACGGTGGGGAGTCTGGCGGGAGCTCCTGTTAAGCGAGAATACCCAGTCAACCTCGGTAAAATAGAACCGTCTGCCGAAATTCTCGGGCAAATCGCCTGTCTCATACATCTCAAGGCAGGTATCAATGAGCTTATCCGGATATGGGAACGGCTCCCTTGCATGATTGTAGGTAAAAAGGAAATGGAAGCCGCAAGCCATATGATGCCACATAGGCACTGAGCTATCTGTAAAGTAATCCTTACGCCACAATCCGTTTTCCGGATCACAGGTTTTGTTGAGCCAATCAAAGTATTTTCTTCTCCATTCGTAGGTCACGGCACGGGTATTGACAAAGCTGCTGTAATGTGCCGGCCCGATATGACCTGTTCCCTCCTTGCCTACCCAGTCAAGGCTCTCAAGAAGCTCGCACATTGCATCTGCATCCCGATATTTTTCTATTTCATAATAGGGGTGCAGCGGAGAAGCATCAAAAAGCTCCAGTGCCGCAGTGCAGTGTGCCGTAACATGAGTATGTCGGTGTGTATCCTCATAAAACATACCCGTTGTGGGATCCTGAAGATTCTGCAGAGCTTTAATCCATTTTTCCCTGACAGACGCCTCCTTTGGAAGCCTGTTGAGAGTATAGAGGATGTTTGCGGCATCTGCACAACCGAATGCGGTAACTCCGAGGTCTCTTTCCTCACCTTCCTTTTGCCATATCCATCTGGAGTACTGACCTACGGATATTTCGTGGCTTTTTACTACGCTTATAATTCCTTCAATTATCGGATTCAGATTTATAGGCTTCAATTTCATCTCTCCTCTGTATATTTTTTATCTTTGGCAATTTCAAGCTTACCAATGTATATTTATCGGGTTCCGATTCTACCTTTACGCCGTATTTATCTCCAAAAAGAAGCTGAATTCTTCTTTGTGTATTTTTTAATCCTATATGGAGTCTGCTGTTTTCTGTCGCCTTAACCTTTGTTTCGGGTACATCGTCAGAAAACAAAGCATCGATTTTTTCGCGGCTGATTCCACACCCATTGTCATAGATGCTTATAATAAGCATATCCTCTGTCTGCTCTATTTTCATTTTTATTTCTGCAACATCTCCGCTGTAAAACTTGTCGTGTAAGCCGTGCATAAGCGAATTTTCTATAATAGGCTGGCAAAGCATACTTGGAATTTTGTATTCCACACATTCTTCGTCAGCTTCTATACTAAAGTTCAGTTGGTTGCAATATCTCATCTGATGAAGATATATATAGTCATTGATGTTATCCATTTCCTCACTTACAAAAAGCATATCCTGAGTTGTAAGTATGGCATTTCTCAAAAAACGGCTCAGCACAAGAAGCATTTTGGCAATTTCGTGCTGCTTGTTGACTAGTGCAAGTCCCCGTATCATACCAATGGTGTTGTAAAGAAAATGCGGATTCATCTGATACTGTAAAAGCAGAGTATCCTGTTCACTACGCTTCTTTTCCTCTGCCTGAACCTTTTGGAAAAGCTCCTTGACACAGCGAACCATACTGTTGAAGCCCTCACTTATGATCGCAAAGTCCTTGCCCTCTCTTACTTTGACCTCAACATCAAAATTTTCCTTTTTTACCTGTATCATAGCATCAAGCAATTCCCGAATGGGAAGTGTCATCCGCCGTACCACAAAGCAATTGACCACATACCAGACTGCCATTACAAGAGCAAGAAACAGAATTGTCATATATATAATTGTTCTTAGCGGTGATGTGTACCTGCTGTAGCTGAATGTTCGTACAAGCTTCCATCCTGTTACGGGAGACGTGTATATTGATACCATATACTTATCCCCGTCATACTCCGAGGTATATGTATCGGTGCTCTTGCCGAAATGGGTGCTGCTGTTCATATCCTGCAGAGATAAAAATGCTCCCGAAAGTCTCTTGTCTCCCATGGTGTATATCATATTTATATTTTCATCGTATATGGTAATATTTTCGTTGTCATCCGAAACTGCTGTCTCTCCCGAAGCATCCTCAGGAGGATTGGCTAAGTTGGTGTGCCTCGAAAAAATAAAATCATCAAAAACCACATACGCCGTTGCAATATATCGTTCATCCTTCCGGTAAGTTGTGTCCCGAAGGGATATTCCGGCTACAAGAACATTACTGTCATAATCACCGGACTGCTCCTTTAAACCCATCCAGGTGAGCTGACCTGTATTGATTCTGCTGTTGTCATACTGCAACAAGAAATGTCTGGCATCAATACCGTAGGTTTCATCGCCGGAGATGTACATTTCTCCGTTAACGGGGAAAATCAGAAGTGACAAAATTTCCTTTTCGCCCCGGGCAAACTTCTCGTATATGTCATTTAGTTTATTCTGCATATCGGAATGTGCATTTTCTGCCGTATCTAACTCACGAAGGCTTCTGTGAAGCTCCGCATCATTTAATAAAATGTCTACCGTGTTCTGTATCCTGTTTATCTTTGCGGCTATTTTGTTGTCGTGCTGCTCAAGAATGTTTTTTGATTCTGCATCAAGATGACTAAGCAGTGTATCCCGTCGCAGATTGTAGAAATAGAATGTGAAGAACATCATCGGAATTACTCCGATTATAACCACATACAACATAAGCTTTTGCTGAATAGAACGCATAATTTTTCCGCCTTTCTATTTTATAAAAGCCTTTGGGGAAATCCCCTCTGTCTTCTTGAACATTCTGTTAAACTGTCCTACATTGGGATAACCGACCATCTGTGCAACCTCGTATATTTTGAGGTTAGTTGTAGCAAGAAGCTTTTTTGCTTCGCTCATTCTGGTCATAATAAGAAATTGAGAAAATCCATATCCCTCTGTCTGTTGGAAAAGCCGACTCAGGTGCCCCTCGCTTATTCCTATGTGCTCTGCAACAGTGTGCAGTGTGAGAGTTTCGCTGTAATGCTCTCTTATATATTGTTTTGCTTTATGGATTTTACCTGTATTGGAAAGTGCCTCAGAAAGCATTGTTATACTTTCCGATAACCAGTTGTTATATCCTGCAAGATCGGCACTGTCTTTGATTTTACGGAATTTATTGACATTGTCCCTGACCTTGTCGGAAAGTGCATTGTCATCTGCCAGTCTGATAAGCTCGAGATAGCACATTTCAAAAAAATTCTTTACATCGGATATCTGCTTGTAGGTGACCATATCAGAGGATACCCTAAGCTTTGGTATGACATATGTCAGGTTGTCTTTTTTATCATGTGTAAGGGCACTGCGAAGCTCCTTGATACGGGACAGATAATCCTGCTCTCTGCCTTTGTACTCTATGCCGGAATAATTGACAATTTTGCCGTTGCCTGAGACAAAGCAATAATCACATGCCAGCTTGGCACGGCGGTACAGGGCTTCAAGGTTTTTGTGAGAAGAGGTTCTTTGGCAATATCCGCAATTACAAACAATATGAAAGCACTGCTGCATTGCTGATTTTATTTCCTCAAAAAGTCCTTGCATATCAATGCGCTCATCGGACGAGAGCAAAATCAGATATTCATTTGGCAGGTTGCATACAGAATACACATTGCCGTACTTTCCGCATATTTCACAAAGTACATTATTGACGGCGTACTTCAAGGTCTCCCTTTCGTTTCCCCATTCGCTGTTTTCCACTGTATAATAGTCAACAAGTCCAAGCACCATAATAGCTAAACTGTCTATATCAAGAAGTATTCCGTTTTTATGGAGTTGTTCAGCCACCGCCTGAGGATGGGAACCCCAGATGAGTTCTTTGATAATCTTCTCGGTTAATATGGTGCTGTATCGCCCTGTACTGATGGGAAGTTTTCGATTACTTTCATCCGTTGCATCTGCAGTATGCTTTGACTCGGTTTTGATTTTGCAAAGGATTCCCATAATATGCTCCGGATCCATTTCCGATTTCAGATAGTAATCCTCTGCTCCAAGCTTAAATGCCTCTCTTACAAGGGAATAATCGTTGTAGCCACTCATAACAACAAATCTTGTACCTTCAAACTCGCGTTTTGCAGTTCGGATAAGCTCCAGTCCGTCCATAACGGGCATCTTGATGTCCGTTATAACCACATCTACCTTTGTGCTGCGCATAATTTCCAGAGCTTTGGCACCGTCATGAGCAACTCCTACCAGTTCAAACCCATTCTTTTCCCAATCAAATATTGTCAAATATAATTCTCTCATCATTGGTTCATCATCGACTACCAAAACATACATGATATTTCCTCCGTTTCTTATCATATCCGAAATAAAATTAAATTACCCATGCAAGATATAAAAATTCTAACAATATCACGCTGAGATTTTTTGTCGATTTGCATCCAATGTCTTACTTTACACTAATTATACTTAGTTTTTTTGTGTAAAATAAATAGCTTTTCTTGATATTTTTGATACTATTTTAACACTTTATAGGTATAAATAACCAAAAAACACCAAAGGCAAAAAATCCGGCGTAAAGACACGCAAAAAACAGCCCGGATATTTCATACCTGCATACTTGAACTTTGCAAATATGAAATATCCGGGCTGTTACATATAGATTATTTTATAATATCAATTCAGCAAAAATTATCTGAAAAGAGGTCCGTATGTCTGGCAGGCTCTGTAATCTGCACTTTCCTTGTCCATACCGAATGCATTCCATGCACTGGGTCTGAAGATCTTGTCTTCGGGAACATTGTGCATACATACGGGAATTCTGAGTATTGAGCAGAGAGTAATGAGGTCAGCACCGATGTGACCGTAGCTGATTGCACCGTGGTTAGCACCCCAGTTGTTCATTACATCATATGCTGTCTTAAAGGCACCTTCGCCTGTGCATCTGGGAGCAAACCAT